>NZ_JBEZUZ010000122.1:0-18472 GCF_040636735.1 Streptomyces sp. NPDC035033
TTTAATCACACCGCCACCACCGATATCTACACCCCTCATAACACACTCTTACCCACCCCGACGCTCTTCCGATCGCGCGGGCGGCGGGCCGTGGTGGTCGCGGGGCCGGGCCCGGGCGTGCCCGGCCCGGCCGGACCGCGGCCCCTCGTGCCGCGTCCCTCCCTGCGGGGACCCGCTCTGCTGCGGCCCGTCCTTCCGCGGCCGGTCGTCTCGGGGCGGGTCCTGCCGGGGCGGGGTCGGTGCGACCGTCGGGCTGCCCGGGGCCGGCGAATCGGTCGTGGGGCCCGCCGGCGCGGGCGGGGCGGCCCGCCGGCGCCCGTCCTCCTCCTCCGTGCCGGGCTGCCGCGGCGGGGTGGGGGCGACCGTCGGGCTGTGCCGCGGCGGGCGCGCCGCGTCGTCCCCGGCCGTCGCGGGCGCGGGACGGCCGGGGTCGGACCGGCCCCCTCCGGTACGCGGCCCGGGGCGGCCCTGCGCCCGCTCGGGGCCCTCGCCCGTCGGGTCCGCGGGGTGTCGTCGCCCCGGCACCCTCGTCGTGCGCTCGGACGTCTCGTGGTGTCGCATCTCTCCTGCCTCCGCGTCAGGACCGGCGGGTGCCGGTCGGCTCGCCGTCGGCGAGCAGGTCGTCGAAGAGGGTGCGGTAGTGCATCATCGCGCCCCTCAACTGTTCGGTGGTGGCGGCGTTGTGGGTGCTCATCGCGTGGACCTCCAGGGCCGCCCGGTACTGTTCGAGGGCGCGGCCGTGCCGCACCGACAGGTCGCGCAGCCGCTGCTCATGGCCCTCGTCGGGGTAGCCCCGGTCGCGCATCAGGGCCGCCACCAGTTCGTCGGCCTCGTGGACGGCGGCCTCGGGCCGGTCCACGAACTCCTCCTGGACGCGCGCCCACCGCCGGGCGTACTGCTCCCGCGCCCCGTCGGGCACCGGCCTGATCTCCAGCTCGGCGAGGCGGCGTTCGCGGGCGTCCAGTTCCCGCTCCGCGGCCCGTCTGCCGCCGGTCGCCGCGACGGCCCGTTCGTACTCGGGCCCGAAGCGGTCGCGCAGGCGCGAACGCCGCCGGCGGTCCACCGCCGCACCGGCGGCAAACCCGGCCACGACGACGACCGCGACGACGACCAGGACGATTCCGATCGTCATCGACTCTCCCCCTTTCGCGTTCTCTCGGAGTCGCGCTCTTCCGTCCCGGCCCTCCGGGGCCCGGAACTCATGGGGGTCCGCGTGCCCCTCCCTCAAGAACGCAAACCGGGCATCCGGGATGAGACGGGCCGGGAGGGCCCGGCGTACGGAGGCGAGCCGTCGACGACCCGCTCGCGGGCCGCGCGTACCGCACCGGGCCGGTGCGGCCGAGCCGGCCGACCCCGGCGGCGGGCGTACGAAAGGTCCCCGAGGGGCGCCGCGGCGCCCGGCCCGTCACCTCCTCGCGCGTCAGGGCGGCGCCTCGACGGCGCCGCCCTGCTCCTCACCGCGGGGGCCCACCGGGCCCCGGCGGGCCCCCGGGGCCCGCGTGTCCGTCAGCCGTCGTGCTCCCGCGTCTGCTCCTCGCGTCCCACCCCGGGGCGCTGGTTCTTGGCGGCGTGACCGCCGGCGCCCTCGCGGTCGGTGGCCCCGGAGCGCTCACCGGCCTCGCGCCGGCCGCCGGAGGGTCCCCCGGAGACCACGGCCGCGTCGGCCTCCCGCCGGGCCTCCTCGTCGCCGCTCTCCCCCACCGCCTGGGCGGGCGTGGTGCGCGGCCGGGTGCCGCGGTCCTCGTCCGTCCCGTGCTGCTTCTTCTCGCCCATGGCGTCTCCTCCGCTCTCTCGCGGGACGCGCGCGTCCCTCCTCGTCGCTCCGCCCTCTTCCTCGTGCGGGGGGTCTCCCGCCCGCCGGCGGAACCGTCCGGACCGACGGGGTCAGTCGGCCGGTGACCAGCAGGCGATCACCCTTCCCCCGCCCGGGGACAGGCGCTCCCAGCCGCCGGGCACCTCGATCACCACCACTCCCGAGGTCGGGAAGCCCGCCCTCACCCGCTCCAGCAGTTTCCGGGGGCCGCTCCCGCACAGGCCGACGGCCAGTTCGTGGATCCCCGGGTTGTGGCCGACGAGGGCCACGGCGCGAAGGCCCGGGGCCCGCTCCGCCAGGACGGAGAGCAGCCGGTCCGGCGGCGCGTTGTAGAGGCGCTCGTCGTGGACGACGGGCGGCGGGTCGTCCAGCGCGAGGGCCGCGAGCAGCCAGGTCTCGCGGGTCCTGCGGGACGGGGAACAGAGCACGAAGTCGGGTCCGGCGCCGGAGTCCGCGAGCCAGCGGCCGGTCCGGGGCGCGTCCTTCCTCCCCCGCTTGCTCAGCTCGCGGTCGAAGTCGTCGATCCGCCGGTCCTTGCGCACGGCCTTCGCGTGGCGCACCAGCAGCAGCCGGGGCCCGGCCGTGCCGTCCCCGCCCGGTGACGCCCGAGGGGGTCCGGACTTCAGGGGCATGGCGTCTCCTTCCGCGCGCGTTCGGCTCCAGGCCGTTCGGAAGGTGCGCCTACCCCGTCTCCGGGGTCGCACGCACCGGCGCGGCGGCCCCGCGCCCCGCCGGTGGCTCCCGGCGGGGTGCGGCCCCGGCCCCCCTGCGGCGGGGCCGCGGAACGGCGTGCGGGTCGCGGGGGCCCGCTCCCTCGCATCCGTCCCGAGCGGCCGCCGTCAGCCGGCGGTCCAGCCGCCGTCGAGCGGCAGGGAGGCCCCCGTCAGGTAGCCGGAGTGGGGGCCGCACAGCCACAGCACGGCCGCGGCGACCTCGTCGGCCTCCAGGAGCCGCTTGACGGGCGAGCGGGCCAGCAGCACCTCCGACAGGACGTCGTCCTCGCTGATGCCGTGGGCGGCGGCCTGGTCGCGGACCTGGCCCTCGACCAGCGGGGTGCGCACATAGCCGGGGTTCACGCAGTTGCTGGTGACGCCGTGCGGGGCGCCTTCGAGCGCGGCGACCTTGCTCAGGCCCTCCAGGGCGTGCTTGGCGGCGACGTAGGCGGACTTGTAGGCGCTGGCCCGCAGGCCGTGGACGCTGGAGACGTTGACGATCCGGCCCCAGCCGCGGGCGTACATGTGCGGCAGCGTCCTGCGCATGAGCAGGAACGGGGCGGTGACCATCACCTTCTGGATCAGCTCGAACCGGTCCGGCGGGAACTCCGTGAGCGGGGCGACGTGCTGGAGGCCGGCGTTGTTGACGAGGACGTCGACCTCGGCGGGCAGGAGGTCGACGGCGTCGGCGTCGGCGAGGTCGGCCACCTGGGCCCGGCCGCCGGCGAGCTCGGCGACGGCCTTCGCCGATTCGGCGTCCCGGTCGACCACGTGGACGAAGGCGCCCGCCCCCGCCAGGGCGAGCGCGCAGGCCCGGCCGATGCCGCTGCCGCCGCCCGTCACCAGCGCGGTGCGCCCGCTCAGGTCGGTCGCGGCGGCGGGCGACGGCAGCCGGTCGGTGGTGGGAGAAGTGTGCGTCATGGGCGGAAACAGTAGGGAGGCCGCGCGACCTGTCCCATGGACGGATCCACCACAAAGACCGCCGGGTCCATGGGTCCGGACGCCATGCTCCTCCGGCGCGCGGGGGCGGTCAGGGCCGGGTGGCGGCGGGCTCCTCCGTGTCCAGGGCGCACGTGTGGGCCAGGGTCACGGGGTCCTGGCCGCCGGGCAGGGCGACGGTGCCCGAGGCGGGCGGCCGGTGCCCCCGGGCGAGCCAGTCCTCCAGGGCCGTGAAGGCGGTGCGGTGGCACGGCGTGAGCGGCCGGAGCCGGCCGGGGAACGCGTCGACGAGGGAGTCGGCGTGGGTGCCGCCCTCGACGCGGTAGTAGCGGTGCAGCGCTCCGCGGCCCGCCTCGCGCACCATCCGCGCGTAGACGTCGGAGTCCCGGCCGATGGGCAGCAGGACGTCGAGGGTGCCGTGCAGGGTCAGCAGCGGCTTGCCGATGCGTCCGGTCAGCGCGATCCCCTCCACGGCCCGCCGGACCTCGTCGGGCCGGGTCGCGTAGTCGTAGTCGGCGTCGCAGCCGGGCGTGCCCGTGGCGCAGTACGGTGTGCCCGCCTCGGTCGCCCCGTCGTAGCCGGGGTCCAGCTCCTCGCGGTAGACGCGCTGGGTGAGGTCCCAGTAGACCTTGTGGTGGTACGGCCACAGGAACTCCGATCCGGCCGGGAAGCCGGCGGCGTGCATCTCCCGCCGCGCTGCCTCGGCGCCCTCGCCGCCCGCCGCGTACACGGGGTAGGCGCGCAGCGCCTTCGGCAGGAAGTCGAGCAGGGTGGGGCCGTCGGCCCGCCAGAGGGTGCCCTCCCAGTCGACTCCGCCGTCGTACAGCTCGGGGTGGTTCTCCAGCTGCCAGCGCACCAGGTAGCCGCCGTTGGACATGCCGGTGACCAGGGTGCGGGCCGGCGGGCGGTGGTAGCGCTGGGCGACGGTGGCGCGGGCGGCGCGGGTGAGCTGGGTGACCCGCTCGTTCCACTCGGCGACGGCGTCGCCCGGCGCCTTCCCGTCGCGGTGGAAGGCGAGCCCCGTGTTGCCCTTGTCCGTGGCGGCGTACGCGTAGCCCCGGGCCAGCACCCAGTCGGCGATGGCCCGGTCGTTGGCGTACTGCTCCCGGTTGCCGGGGGTGCCGGCGACGACCAGGCCGCCGTTCCACCGGTCGGGCAGGCGGAGGACGAACTGGGCGTCGTGGTTCCAGCCGTGGTTGGTGTTGGTGGTGGAGGTGTCGGGGAAGTAGCCGTCGATCTGGATGCCGGGGACGCCGCTGGGGACGGCCAGGTCCTTGGGCGTCAGCCCCGCCCAGTCGGCCGGGTCGGTGTGGCCGGAGGCGACCGTGCCGGCCGTGGTGAGTTCGTCGAGGCAGGCGGACCGCTGGTGCGCGGCGCCCGGTACGCGGAGGTGGGCCTGGCGGGCGCAGTGTCCGCCGGGGGCGGACGGCGTCGCCGTCGCCGGGGCGGTGGTGAGGGTGAGGACGGCCAGGGCGAGTGCCGCCGGCACGCCCCGCCGGAGGCGGGGGGAGGGACGGAAGGCGGGAGGGCGCATCGGTGTGCCTCCGGGGTTCGGGGACGGGACCCGCGGGAGGCTATGGCGCCGGAGCGCCGCCGGACATGGCTGCGCGGCCCACCGTCCGCGGCCCTCCGGTGGGTCCGGCCACCACCCCTGCCGGGTGGCCGGACCGCGCCGCGCTCCGCCACCGGTCCCGCGGCCCGCCGGCGCGGGGCCGCCCTCCGCGGTGCCGTCCCCGCCCCGGTTTCGCCCCGCTCCGCACGGCGGCCGGGGAGGCGGCGGTGACCACCACGCCGGAGCCGGGTGGTGTGGTGGTGACCGCCATGGCCGGGCCCGCCGCCCGCTGCCTAGGCTCCAGGCTCGTCGCTGCTACCGGCACCGGCTCTGACCTGCGCGGTCGTCCGGCTGCCCGAGGGAAAGGGATCCGTATGGGTCTGGACAAGACGGTCGCGAGCGCGGCGGAGGCGGTGTCCGACGTCCCCGACGGGGCCTCGCTCGCCGTGGGCGGCTTCGGGCTCTGCGGGATCCCGGGGACGCTGATCGACGCGCTGTGGCGGCGCGGGGTGGGCGGTCTGAGGATCGTCTCGAACAACTGCGGCGTGGACGACTGGGGCCTCGGGCTCCTGCTCGCCGCGGGGCGGATCGCCCGGATGACGAGCTCGTACGTGGGCGAGAACAAGGAGTTCGCCCGCCAGTACCTCAGCGGGGAGCTGGAGGTCGAACTCGTCCCGCAGGGCACGCTGGCCGAGCGGCTGCGGGCCGGCGGCGCGGGCATCCCCGCCTTCTACACCCCGGCGGGCGTCGGCACGCAGGTCGGCGAGGGCGGGCTGCCCTGGCGGTACGCCGCTGGGGGAGGCTCGGTCGCCGTGGCCTCCCCGCCGAAGGAGGTCCGGGAGTTCGGCGGGCGGCCGTACCTGCTGGAGGAGGGCATCACCACCGACTACGCCCTGGTCCGCGCGGCCGTCGGCGACCGGCACGGCAACCTCGTCTTCCACTCCTCGGCCCGCAACTTCAACCCGCTGGCCGCGATGGCCGGCCGGATCACCGTCGCCGAGGTCGACCACCTCGTCGAACCGGGCGAGCTCGACCCCGACGAGATCCACCTGCCCGGCGTCTTCGTCCGGCGCGTGGTCCGGGTCGCGCCCGGCGACCCCGCCGCCGAGCGGCGCGTCGAACGCCGTACCGTACGACAGGAAGGCGACGCCTGAGATGGCCCTCACCCGCGAGCAGATGGCGGCCCGCGCCGCCCTGGAGCTGACCGACGGAAGCTACGTCAACCTCGGCATCGGCCTGCCCACGCTCATCCCCAGCCACCTCCCGCCCGGCGTCGAGGTCGTGCTCCAGTCCGAGAACGGCGTCCTCGGCGTGGGCCCGTACCCCACCGAGGACGAGCTCGACGCCGATCTCGTCAACGCCGGCAAGGAGACCGTCACCGTCCTCCCCGGCGCCTCGTTCTTCGACTCCGCCCTGTCCTTCGGCATGATCCGCGGCGGCCACATCGACACCGCCGTCCTCGGCGCCATGCAGGTCTCCGAGCGGGGCGACCTGGCCAACTGGATGATCCCGGGCAAGATGGTCAAGGGCATGGGCGGGGCGATGGACCTCGTCCACGGCGCGGGGCGGGTCGTCGTCCTCATGGAGCACACCGCCAAGGACGGCACCCCGAAGCTGGTCGGCACGTGCGACCTGCCGCTGACCGGCCGCGGCGTCGTCCAGCGCGTCATCACCGACCTCGCCGTCGTCGATGTCGCCCCGGACGGCTTCGTCCTGGTGGAACTCGCCCCCGGCGTCACCGTCGAGGAGGTCGTCGCGGCCACCGCGGCCCCGCTGCGCGTCCCGGAGGGGATCGCGGCGGCCGTCTGAGGCCCCCGAGGTCTTCCGCCGGTCCGGTGCCCCGTCCCGGACGGCCCCGGACCGGCGGACCCGCCGCGCCCCCGCCCCGCCCGTCCCGTTCCCCGCCCGCCCCCGCCCGTCTCCGGGCGGGGGCTCACGCGCCGGACGCGGGCCGTACCGCGATCCCGTTCCGTTCGAACAGCGCCGCCGTCACCCCGTCGCCCGCCGTCAGCCGCCCGGTGAACGAGCCGTCGTGGACCGTGCCGCGGCCGCACGAGGGGCTGCGCGGCATCAGCAGGGCCTCCGTGCAGCCGCCGTGCCGCGCCGCCGCGAGCGCGCGCCGCGCTCCGTCGACGAACTCCGCCGTCACGTCACGGCCCGTGTCCTCGACCACGCGCGCCGTCCCGTCGAGCACGGCGTGCCCGTCGCCGCCGACCAGCTCCGCGGGCCGTCGCGGGGTCGCGAGCCCGCCCGCCACCTCCGGGCAGAAGGAGACCACCGGGCGGCCCGCGACCGCCCGTTCGATCTCGGGGGACGCCTTGTCCCGTCCGTCGAACCGGCACGGCACTCCGCGCAGACACGCGCTCACGAAGACTGCTTCCACGCCGTCAGGCTACAAGCCGCGCGGGGGCGGTCACCTTCCCGAAAGTCTTTCGGGAAGCCCGGCGGGACCGGCCGGGGGCGGGGCCGTGCTGTTCCTGACGACGAGGCTGGTCGCGAGTTCCAGGCGGGTGACCGCGGGTTCGCCGGCCCGCAGGCGCAGCAGCATCTGCACCGCCTCCTCGCCCATCTGACGGAGCGGCTGGTGGACGGTGGTGAGGGCGGGGCTCGACCAGCGCGCGATCATCACGTCGTCGTACCCGACCACGGACAGGTCCTCGGGGACGCGCAGGCCGCGGACCCGGGCCGCCTCCAGGACGCCGAGCGCCTGGAGGTCGCTGCCGGCGAAGATCGCGGTGGGCCGGTCCGGCAGCGCCAGCAGCTCCAGGGCGCGCGCGTAGCCGCCGTCGACGTGGAAGTCGCCGAAGCGGACCAGTTCGGGGTCGCTCTCCAGGCCGGCCATGTTCAGGGCCGACCGGTAGCCGTCCAGCCGGGCCAGCGAGCACAGGACGTCCTCGGGGCCGGTGATGATGCCGATGCGCCGGTGACCGAGGTCGACGAGGTGGCGGGTGGCGGCGACGCCGCCGGCCCAGTTCGCCGAGCCGACGGAGGGCACGTCCGGTTCCGGGTCGCCCGCCGGGTCGATGATCACGAAGGGGATCGAGCGGGCGGCGAGCTGCCGCTTGACGGCGTCGGGCAGCGACGAGAACACCAGGACCACGCCGATCGGCCTGCGCTGCAGGGCGCCCTCGATCCAGTCGTCGGCGGGGGCGTGCCGGGTGCCGCTCTCCGTGAGCACCACGCTCGCCTGGTGGGCCTTGGCGAGGTTCTCCACCCCCCGGATCAGCTCCATGGACCAGACGCTGTCGAGTTCGTGGAAGACGAGCTCGATCAGCGGCGCCTCGCGGGCCGCGCGGGTGGTCCTCCGGTACGAGTGCGCCTCCAGGAGCGCCTCCACCTTGCCCCGGGTGCCCGGCGAGACGTCCTGGCGGCCGTTGAGGACTTTCGAAACTGTCGAAAGCGACACCCCGGCCTTCTGCGCCACCTCCGCCAGCGTGATCCGCCGGTTCTCCTCGTCATCTCGCATCCGAGCAGCATAAAGCAGCCCCTTCCCCACCCCTGAAGTCACGCTTCGGTAACGGCGGACCGGAGGGTTGACCGCCGCACCGCCCCGAGCCTAGCGTCCCGACTCGTCAAGTTTCGGTTACTGGACCGAAACACTTTCGAAAGGGGAGGCGATGAAGCGACACGCTCGACTGCTGAGAACCGTCGTCGCCGGTGGGGCGTCGCTGGCCATGACCCTGTCCCTCGCCGCCTGCGGCGGCTCCGGGGACGCGTCCGACGGCTCGGGCACGATCCGCGTCCTGGTCTACGGCGACGCGACGAACAAGGTGGAGAAGCAGCTCGTCGACACCTTCAACAAGACCTCGAAGGTCAAGGCGGTCCTCGACACCATTCCGGGCGCCGACTACCAGTCCAAGCTGCAGACCATCATCAGCGGCAAACAGGCCCCCGACGTGTTCTTCAACTGGGGCGGCGGCAGCATCAAGCCGTACGTCGACGCCGGGCTCCTCATGCCGCTCGACGACTTCATCTCGAAGAACCCCAAGCTCAAGTCCGACTTCCTGCCGTCGGTCTTCAACACCGCGGTCGTCGACGGCAAGCCCTACGGCATCCCCATGCGCGGCACCCAGCCCGTCCTGCTCTTCAGCAACAAGAAGGTGCTCGAGGAAGCGGGCGTCACCGCCCCGCGCACCTGGGACGAGCTGCTGAGCGCGGTCCGGACGCTGAAGGCCAAGGGCGTCACCCCGATCGCCCTGGGCGGCGGCGACAAGTGGCCCACCCAGATGTGGTTCCAGTACGTCTACGACCGGGTCGCCGGCCCCGAGCTCTTCGAGCGGGCCGTCAAGGGCGACAAGGACGCCTGGGCGAGCGAGGACAGCAAGAAGGCGCTCGGCATGCTCAAGGAGCTGGTCGACACCGGGGCCTTCGGCACCAACTACGACTCGGTGAAGTTCACCGACGGCGGCTCGCCCGCCCTCCTCGCCACCGGCAAGGCCGCCTTCGAGCTCATGGGTTCCTGGGAGTACTCCACCCTCCAGGACGCCTACCCCGACTTCGTGAAGAGCGACCTCGGCTACGGCGCCTTCCCGAGCGTCGAGGGCGGCAAGGGCGACCCCGCCAACGTCGCCGGCAACACCAACAACTTCTACTCCGTCCTCAAGAGCACCGAGCACCCCGAGGCCGTCGCCGAGTTCCTGAAGCTCATGTACTCCGACGAGTTCGTCCAGGCCCAGCTCTCCGTCGGCAACCTGCCGACCACCACCAACACCCCGCTCTTCCTCGACAAGGCCGCCAACCCGGAGTACTCGAAGTACCAGTACGACCTGGTGAAGAAGGCTCCCGCCTTCCAGCTCTCCTGGGACCAGGCGTTCCCGCCCGCCGCCACCACCACGCTCCACCAGGCGGTCCAGCAGTTCTTCAACGGACAGTCGGACGCCGACGCCTTCATAGCCGCCATGCAGAGCCTGCCCGCGGCCTGACCCCCGGAACGCCTGACATGACCACTGCCACAGCCTCCGCCGTGGACAGCGAGAAGACGATCCGGAACCGGAGGCGGCCGAGCCGCCCCGGGACCGGTGTGGGCCGCCCGGGATTCGCCTGGGCGGCGCCCGCCGCCGTCTTCTTCGGCCTGTTCGCCCTCGTCCCGCTCCTCCTGGTCGTCGTGCTCTCCTTCACCCGCTGGAACGGCCTCGGCTCCCCCGAGTTCGCCGGCCTGGAGAACTGGAACAAGCTCCTCGACGACCCCGTCATGGTGAAGAGCCTCTGGCTGAGTCTCGTCCTCACCGTCCTCGGCGTCGCCGTCCAGACCCCCCTCAGCATCCTGCTCGGCGTCTGGGCCGCCGGCCACCAGCGCAACCGCGCCGTCCTCTCGGCGATCTACTTCGTCCCCCTGCTGCTCTCCATCACCGCCGTGTCCGTCCTGTGGCGGGCCGTCCTCGACCCCAACTTCGGCATCCCCTCCCGGGCGACGTGGCTGTTCGGCGACGGCAACCTCTTCGGCGTGCAGGCCGGCGCCCTCGGCGTCCTCGTCTTCGTCAGCACCTGGCAGTTCACGCCGCTGCACACGCTGCTCTACCAGGGCGCCGCGCGGGCCATCCCCCAGGTGCTCTACCAGGCGGCGCAGATCGACGGCGCCGGCCGGGTGCGGCAGTTCTTCCACATCACCCTGCCCCAGCTCCGCAACACCGTCGTGACCTCGACGATCCTCATGGTCGTCGGCGGCCTGACCACCTTCGACACCGTCCTGATCCTCACCCAGGGCGGCCCCGGCACCGACACCACGAACAGCGCCTACTACATGTACCAGAAGGCCTTCAAGAGCTTCGACTTCGGCACGGCCTCCGCGATCGCCCTGCTGCTCGTCCTGGTCGCCGGCCTCGTCTCCCTGGTCATGGTCCGCCTCAGCGGATACGACAGGATGCGCAGCACCATGGAGGGCGTGTGATGCGGAAGCGCCCCAACTACCTCGCCGGATTCGGCTCGCTGGTCTGGCTGTTCGTCGTCGGCCTGCCGCTGTACGTCATGCTCGTCGCCACCTTCCAGACCCGGGCGGACTACGCCGCGAACGGCCCCCTCGGCTTCCCGGAGAACTTCACGCTCGACAACTACGTCGACGACCTGAACGACGGCTTCGCCCAGTACTTCCTCAACACGGTCGTCGTCACCGTCTGCGTGGTCGGCATCGTCCTGCTGCTCGTACCGCCCCTGGCGTACGCGATCGTCCGCAGCGACGGCAAAGCCACGGGGAGGGTCTTCCGGCTCTTCCTGATCGGCCTGGCCATCCCCTCCCAGGCCGTGATCGTCCCGATGTTCTACCTCATCGACGAGGCCGGCCTCTACGACCACCTCATCGGCGTCATCCTGCCGACCGCCGCCTTCGCCATGCCCGTCTGCGCCCTGATCCTCACCGGCGTCATGCGCGACATCACGCCCGAGCTGTACGAGGCGATGACCGTCGACGGCGCCTCCTCCTGGCGGATCTTCCACCGGCTGGTGCTGCCGCTGTCCAAGGGCGGGCTCTCGACGATCGTCGTCTTCTCCTCGCTCCAGGCGTGGAACGGCTTCCTGTTCCCCCTCGTGCTCACCCAGTCCTCGGAGAACAAGGTCATCACCATGGGCCTGTACGACTTCCAGACCGAGCACGGCGTCGACATCCCGGGCCTGCTCGCGGCCGTCGTCCTCTCCATGCTCCCCGTCCTGCTCGTCTATCTGTTCGCCCGTCGTGCCCTGGTCCAGGGGCTGATGGGAGTCGGAGGAAAGTGACCGACCACGTGGCCCCTCAGTCCCCTCCCCCGCTTCCCCGCTGGCGCGATCCCGCGCTGGACCCCGAGAGCCGCGCCGACGCGCTGCTCCGCGAGATGACGCTCCAGGAGAAGGTCGCCCAGCTCTTCGGCGTCTGGGTCGGCGCCTCCGACGAGGGCGCCGAAGTCGCCCCGCACCAGCACGACATGGAGGAGGCCGTCGATCTCGACGCGCTGCTCCCCGCCGGCCTCGGCCAGCTGACCCGCCCCTTCGGCACCGTCCCCGTCGACCCCGCCCTCGGCGCGCTCTCGCTGATGCGGACGCAGGCGAGGATCGCCGCCGCGAACCGGTTCGGGATCCCGGCCGTGGCGCACGAGGAGTGCCTGGCGGGCTTCGCCGCCTGGGGCGCCACGGCGTACCCGGTCCCCCTGTCCTGGGGCGCGACCTTCGATCCGGAGCTGATCCGGGAGATGGCGGCCGCCATCGGGCGCGACATGCGCGCGGTCGGCGTCCACCAGGGCCTGGCGCCGGTCCTCGACGTCGTGCGCGACGCCCGGTGGGGCCGCGTCGAGGAGACCATCGGCGAGGATCCGTACCTGGTCGGCACCATCGCCACCGCCTACGTCCAGGGCCTGGAGTCGGCGGGGATCGTCGCCACCCTCAAGCACTTCGCCGGCTACTCCGCGTCCCGGGCGGGCCGCAACCTGGCACCGGTCGGGATGGGCCGGCGGGAGCTCGCGGACGTGATCCTGCCGCCGTTCGAGATGGCGGTCCGGGAGAGCGGCGTCCGGTCGGTGATGCACGCCTACACCGACACCGACGGCATCCCGTCCGCCGCCGACGGCGACCTCCTGACCGGACTGCTCCGCGACGCCTGGGGGTTCACCGGCACCGTCGTCGCCGACTACTTCGGCATCGCGTTCCTCAAGACCCTGCACGGGATCGCCGGGACCTTCGGCGAGGCCGCCGGGGCGGCGCTCGCCGCCGGTGTCGACGTCGAACTGCCCACCGTCAAGACCTTCGGCGCCCCCCTGCTCGACGCGGTCGCCCGGGGCGAGGTGCCCGAGGAGCTCGTGGACCGCGCGGTGCGGCGGGTGCTCGCGCAGAAGGCCGGGCTGGGCCTGCTCGATCCGGGGTGGAGCCCCGTGCCCGCCGCGCTGGAGGGCGCCGACCTCACGGCCGGCCCGGAGGCGCTCCGCGGCACGGTCGTCCTGGATCCGGAGCGGAACCGGGCGCTGGCCGCCCGCGTCGCCGAGCGGGCCGTCGTCCTCCTGCGCAACGACGGCGTCCTGCCGCTCGCCCCGGACGCGCCCCGCCGGATCGCGCTGATCGGCCCGACCGCCGAGGCCCCCACGGCCGTCCTCGGCTGCTACTCCTTCCCGGTCCACGTCGGCGGACAGCACCCGGACGTCCCCCTCGGCATCGACCTGCCCACCCTCCACGAGGCGCTCCGGGCGGAGTTCCCCGCCGCCGGGATCACCGTGGCGGCCGGCACCGGGATCGACGACGCGGCGACCGGGGGCTTCGCCGAGGCCGTGGCGCTCGCCCGCGGCGCCGACCTGGTGATCGCGGCGCTCGGCGACCGCGCCGGGCTCTTCGGCCGCGGCACCAGCGGCGAGGGCTGCGACGCGGGGTCCCTCGCCCTTCCCGGCGCCCAGCAGCAGCTCCTCGACGCCCTCCTCGACACCGGTACGCCGGTCGTCGCCGTGCTGCTCTCCGGCCGTCCGTACGCCCTGGGCCGCGCGGCCGACGAGGCCGCGGCCGTCGTGCAGTCCTTCTTCCCCGGCGAGGCCGGAACCGGTGCCATCGCCTCGGTCCTCAGCGGACGGACCGAGCCGAGCGGCCGCCTGCCCGTCAGCGTGCCCCGGCACCCCGGCGCCCAGCCGTCCACCTACCTGGCCGCCCGGCTCGGCCACACCAGCGAGGTCTCCAGCCTCGACCCCGCGCCCGCCTTCGGCTTCGGGCACGGCCTGACGTACACGTCCTTCGCGTGGGACGGCCTCGCCGTGGAGGCGGCCGAGGCGCCGACGGACGGCGTGTTCCGCCTCTCCCTCACCGTCCGCAACACCGGGGCCCGCCCCGGCACCGAACTCGTCCAGCTGTACCTGCACGATCCGGTGGCCTCGGTGGTCCAGCCCGTGCAGCGCCTCGTCGGTTACGCCCGCCTCGACCTGGCGGCCGGGGAGGAGAAGCGCCTGCGCGTGTCCGTCCCCGCGGACCTGGCGTCGTTCACCGGTCGCGACGGGCGGCGGACCGTGGAGCCCGGGGAGCTGGAGCTCCGGCTCGGTTCCTCCAGCACCGCGCCCCGGCTGACCGCCCGGGTGACCCTCACCGGCCCGGCGCGCGCCGTCGACCACCGCCGGCGCCTGCACGCCGAGTTCACGGTCGAGCCGCCCGCCCCGGCCTGACGCCTCATCCGTTCCGCCGGCCGGCGGCGGGCGGCGGGAGGTCCGGCCGGCAGACCTCGCAGGCTCCGAGCCGCGCCCTGACGTCGGCGCGCGGGACGGACTCGACGTCGTGCGGGTCGTACCCCTTCCAACGGGCGTACCGCTGACCGTCCTTGAGCCCCGCGCAGTTCGGCGTCCGGTGGTAGACGCTGCCGCCCTTGGTGACGTACACCCGGCGGGGCAGCGGGGAGGCGGCGGTCCGGCAGTGGTCGCACTGGACTGTCGGAAGGAACATGACGTCGCAGTATCCGTCGGCCATGACGTCCATGGTCGCGGCTCCCGCCTGCCGTGACAACACCGTTCCCGGCCGCCCGCCGCCGGCGGATCGACGCGGTCGACGCGTTCGACGCGGCCCGGGCTACCGGGCCGGGTGGAGGTCGGCCTTGCCGAAGAGGAGGGCGTAGCCGGAGGGGAGTTGGCCGATGATGCGGTCGGTGAGGTCGGGCCCCGCCAGCCGGGAGAGGGGGGCGAGGACCGCGCCGACGTCCCAGCGGGTGGTGGCCGGGCTGCCGCCGGTGCGCCGGGCGAGGTCCTTGACGAACTCCCAGCCGGTGAGGGGGGTGGTGGCGGGGATCTGGGCGGTGAGGACCAGGGCCGCTTCGAAGGGGAGGCGGGCGGCGAGCTCGACGCGTTCGTCGCCGACGAGTTGCCGTCCCAGGGCCGCGAGGACGTCGCGGACCGTCCGCTCGGCGCGCTCGCGGGTCGGGTAGGCGCCCTCGTAACGGACGCGTTCGAGGAGGGCGGTGTAGGCGTCCCCGTCGCGGGAGGCCGCGGATCCGGCGGCCGTGGACGCGACGGCCGCGGGCGCGGCGGTGGGCACGGTGGTCGTGGTCTCGGTCTGGAGGGTCATGGCGGTACGGATCGCCGTTCTCTTCGGGCCCGGCCGTCGCGGCCGGGCGGAGCGAACAGGTGTCGACATGACGTGCCGGACTCACCGGGGCGGACGGGGCCGGCCGAAGAGGAGGTCGTATCCGGGCGGGAGCTGCAGGAGCGTCCGGGCGGTGAGTTCCTCGCCGGCCGCGTCGGCGACGACGCTGAGCACGGCGCTGACGTCCCATGCCGCCGTCCGTTCGGTGGCTCCTTCGATCCAGGCGGCCGTCGCGCGCACGAAGCGTTCCGGAGAGAGCGGTTCGGTGGCCTGGAGCGGGTTGAGCAGGACGACGGCGAAGGTCTCGGGGAGGCGGGCGGCGAGCTCGGCCCGCACGTCACCGACCAGATGGGCGCCGAGGAGCGCGAGCACGACGCGGGAGGCGCGTTCGGCCTCGTGCGGCGTGTCGTAGTCACCGCGCTCCTGCACCCGGTCGAGAAACGTCTGCCATCGCAGTCTCATCGGGGCCCCTTCCTTCGCGAGGGGAGTTCCGTCACGGGGGGGGTGGCGGGGAGCGGAGGGCGTGGGAGGGGGAGGATCTCGCCCTCCGCCCCGGTCGCCACCGGGTCAGCCGGTGATCTGCCTGCGGTCGTCGCCCACGCCGATCGTGATCTTGCGGGGCTTGGCCCGTTCGGCGATCGGGATGCGCAGGGTGAGGACGCCCGCCGCGTAGTCCGCCGTGATCTTCTCGGTGTCGAGGCTGTCGGCCAGCATCAGCTGGCGGGAGAAGACGCCGAGGGGCCGCTCGGACAGTTCCATCTGGACGTCGTCGCTCTTCACGACCGGTCGGCGCTCGGCCTTCACCGTCAGCATGTTCCGCTCGACGTCGATGTCGATCGCGTCCGGCGTGACGCCGGGCAGGTCCATCATGATCACGTACGCGTCGTCCTCGCGGTACGCGTCCATCGGGACGGCGCTGGGCCGTGACCACGTGCCGGTCGCCGTGCCCAGCATCTGCTGCGTCAGACGATCGAGTTCACGGAACGGGTCGGTGCGCATCAACATCGTGAAACACCTCCAACGGGTCAAGGGCAGTGGTGCCAATGCGCTTCACCTGACACCGTTGTAACATGTCAACGGATGGACGACAACCGGACCGTCAACGGAACGACGACACGAGGAAGGGAGACCCCATGACCGAGGGCGACACGTCCGGCGGCGACGACCCCGTCTCCTTCCACGCCGCCCTGGCGGCGCTCGCCGAGATCGACGGGACCCTCCGCGCGGCCCGGGCCGCGAGCGCCCCGGACGCGGCTCCGAGCGCCTCCCCCGAGGAGGCGCTCGCCGCACTCCTGCTCCTGCGCGAACTGCGCGAGCAGCTCGCCGGCTGGGAGCCCGGGCTCATCGAGGCGGCCCGGGACGCGGGCGCCAGCTGGGCCGAGCTCGCCCACCCCCTCGGCGTCACCAGCAGACAGGCGGCGGAGCGCCGCTACCTGCGGGTGCGCCCCGGCCGCCCCGGCGCCACCGGCGAACAGCGCGTCCAGGCCACCCGCGACCGCCGGGCCGCCGACCGGACCGTCACGAGCTGGGCCCGGGACAACGCCGCCGACCTGCGCCAGCTCGCCGGGCAGATCACCGCCCTCGACACCCTCACCGCCGCCCTGCGCGACGACCTCCGCGAGGCCCTCGCGGACATCGACCCGGCCCGCCTCCTGGAGCCCCTCGTCCGCACCCGCACCGTCCGTCCGCCCCTCCCGCCCGACCTGGCCGAGCGCGTGGACACCGTCGCCCGTCACACCACGGCCCTCCGCGACGAGAGCGACCAGCGCCGCTCCGGCACGTCGCGCTCCTGACCCGCCCGGACCCCCGGCGGCTCCCGCACGCCGGCCCCGCGCCGGCCCTCCCGGTCAGCCGTCGCGCCAGGCGTCCTCCCTCAGGTGGGACCCCGCCATCGGGCCCATGCGCAGCATGCCGCCGTCCACGGCCCACGACGCCCCGGTGACGTACGAGGCGTCCGGACCGGCCAGGAAGGCGATCACCGCCGCCACCTCGCGGGCGTCGCCCGGCCGCCCGAGCGGGACGCCGGGCCGGCGCTCCGCGGTGACGTCGGCGTCCTCCTGGCCGGTCATCGGCGTGGCGATCTCGCCGGGGGCGACCGCGTTGACGGTGATGCCGTGGGCGGCCAGCTCCAGCGCCATCACCTGGGTGAGCAGACCGAGGCCGCCCTTGGCCGCGCAGTACGGGGCCGCGCCGACCCGCGGCTGGTGTTCGTGCACGGACGTCACGTTCACGATGCGGCCGCCGCGGCCCTGCCGGATCATGCGGCGCGCGGCGCGCTGCCCGCACAGGAGGGGGCCGACCAGGTCGACGTCGAGGACCTCCCGGACGGTGGCGAGGTCGAGGTCGAGGAAGGGCGTACGGGTGCCCGTGCCCGCGTTGTTGACCAGGACGTCGAGGCCGCCGAGCCGCTCCGCGAGGACGTCCACGACATCGGCGGAGTCCGGCAGCAGGGTCAGGTCGAGGTGCTCGACGCACGCCGCGCGCCCGTACCCGCGCACCTCCCGCGCCGTCTCCTCGGCTCCCCGGAGGTCGCGGTGCCACGTGAGGCCCACGTCCATGCCGGCCGCCGCGAGGCGGACGGCGGTCGCCCTCCCGATGCCGGAATCGGCGCCCGTGACGACGGCGCGGCGGGGGCGGGGGGCGCCCCGCCCCCCGCCGGTGGCGGCCCCGCCCTCCGGGTGGACGCGCGGCGCGGGGTCGGTCGGAGTGCCCATGGCGGATCCCTCGGTCTCCTCGGTCGTACGGTGCCGGGCGGCGGCGCCGTACGGCCCGCCGCCTCCACCGCGGCGGCTTCCCGCGCACCCCGGCCGCGACACACCGCCCCGCCGGATCGCGGAATCTCCGCATGAAACCGGCCCGTACCGGTGACACGCCCGCCGTGAGAGGACATGCGCGTGCGCCCGGGCCGGGGACCGTCGTCGTGGTCACGGGCGCGTCGAGCGGCATCGGCCGCGCGGTGGCGGACGCCTTCGCCGCGCGCGGCGCCCGGCTCGTCCTGACCGCCCGCAGCACCGGCGCCCTCCGCCGGGCGGCCGGCCGGTGCGCGCGCGCCCACCCCCGGGCCGAGGCCGTGGCCGTCACCGCCGACGTCACCGACTTCGCCGCGACGGAACGCGTCGCGCGGACCGCCGTCGCACGGTTCGGCCGGATCGACGTGTGGGTCAACGCCGCCGGCGTGGGCGTCCTCGGCCGCCTGGACCGGGTGCCCCCGGCCGACGTGCGCCGGCTGTGGGAGGTGAACGTGCTCGGCGCCTTCCACGGCGCCCGTGCCGCCCTGCCGGTGATGCGCCGACAGGGCGGCGGGGTCCTGATCGACGTGTCCTCGGTGCTCGGAGGGGCGGTGGTGGCTCCGTACATGGGCGCGCTCGCCGACCGGCCGACGCACCTGTTGTCCTACGGGCAGCGGAAGCGGGCGGCGATCGCGGGCGCGGTGGCGATGCGCCCCCGGGTCCTGAT
>NZ_JBEZUZ010000123.1:0-18131 GCF_040636735.1 Streptomyces sp. NPDC035033
TTCTATTGATCCGGCGCCCCCCTACATCTCCCCGCCTGCTACCACACTCTTTCCCTCCACGCCGCTCTTCCGATCTCACGCCCGCCGCCCCGCCCGCCCCAGCTCGGCCCGCAGGCCGTCGACCGCCCGGCGCGCCTCGGGCCGCCGGCCGAGAGCGCGCAGGTCCAGGGCGTTGCGCAGCGAGCGGTGGACGCCGAGCTGGACGGGGTCCCGGGTCCGGCCGGGCCCGCCATTGGCCCGAATCGTATGTTTGCGGCCCGCCGCGACCGCCCCGCGCTGGTGCAGCGCCACCAGCGCGACCGTGACGGCGGCCCGCCGCCCGCCCCGCAGCAGGGCCAGCGCCGCCGGTCCGGGCACCGCGCCGGCGGAGCCCGTACCTCCCCTTCCGCCCCGTACGCGCAGCAGGACCGCCGCGAGCAGCACCTCGGCCCAGGCCGCCCCGGCCGCCGCCACGAACCACCCCGTCCCCGTCCCCATGCGGTCCACCCCCCAGGGGTGTTTCTGCCCGGCGGACCGTGATCGTCACGCGTGGATGGCCGGATCCGTTCGCCGGCGGCGGGCGGTACGGGTCAGACGGCGCCGCCCGAGGCGAGCTCGTCGGCCGCGTCGTTCACGGGCTGCGGGGTGCCGGTGAGGTCGAGGACGAAGAGCGGCAGCCCTATCTCGACGGCACGGGACCGCGCCTCCGGCGTGTAGCCGGCCAGGGAGAAGAAGACGCTCACGGCGGAGGCGCTGAGCCCGTTGAGCCACAGGCACTCCACGGCCCGCAGCCCGGTCGGTCGGGTGCTCGGGTCGACCTGGGCGACGAGGCCGGGACCGCGCAGGTCCACCCCGGCGGAGTGCCGGTCCTCCGGCTGCACGATCTCCCGGAAGCCGAGCCAGCCGAGGTACGCCGCCGCCGCGGCGACCGCGTCCCGCGCCGTCCGGATCGTCACCGGCCGGAACGCGCCCCGCGCGGGCGCCGGCCGCGGCGCGGCCGACGGGAGCGGGACGTGGGCGGGGTACCGCTCGGCGAAGGTCCGGGGAGGGGCCCCGAACCAGTCCGAGACGGGAGCGGCGGGCCCGTCGTCCTCCGCGGCCCGCCCGGCCGGGCCGGCGAAGGGGCCGACGGGTCCGGGGAGGGGCCCCGCGCCGGCGGAGCCGTCCGGCGCGGACAGCCGGGGACCGTACCGCTCGGAGCCGTACTCCTCCGAAGATCCGGGTCCCTCCGGGCCGCCGGGTCCTTCCGGGCCGCCGGGTCCTTCCCCGGGGCCGTACCCCTCCTGGAAGCCGTGCGCCTCCCCGGGCGCGGTCTCCGGTGTGGGGGCCGGGGGCTCCGCTCCCGCCCGCGCCGGGACCGGGGCCACCGGGATCCGCAGCACCGTGCCGCAGGAGCAGCCCAGTTCCGGGTGGGGCCACTCGCCCTCGCGGCCGCAGGCCCCGCAGCGGACGGTGACCCACTCGTCCCGCCAGGTCCGGTGCCGGATCGGTTCGGCGGGCGCGTCGGGGATCACCGGCGCGGCGACCGGGCTCCCGCAGGCGCAGGGGAAGACGGGCGCCGCGTACGGATGGCTCCGCCGGCACTCCGGGCAACGCACCGATACCGACTCACCCACGTCGAACCCCCCTCTTCCCGTCCGCCCATCGTCCACCAATCCGGCCGCCCGGGGGAGCGACTTCGGCCATCCGGGAGGGCCGCCCGGGGCCCGGCCGGTCCCCGCGGGGCGCCCGCCGGGCGCCGTCGGGTGCCCGTCTGGTGGGCGGTCCCTTGACGGCTTCCCGCCCCCCACCTACATTGCTTCCGTATAGCAGAACAGTTCTTCCGCATTACGGAAACAGGGACGGGCGGCCCGCCCGGAACCTGCGACCGACCGGCCGAAGCAGGAGCACTCCCATGCCTCGTATGACCGCCGCCGCAGCGGCCGTTGAGATCCTCAAGCGCGAAGGCGTCACCAACGCGTTCGGCGTCCCCGGCGCGGCGATCAACCCCTTCTACCGCGAGCTCAAGAACGTCGGCGGCATCAGCCACACGCTGGCCCGCCACGTCGAGGGCGCCTCCCACATGGCCGAGGGCTACACCCGCGCCAAGGCCGGCAACATCGGTGTCTGCATCGGCACCTCCGGCCCCGCCGGCACCGACATGATCACCGGCCTGTACTCGGCGATCGCCGACTCCATCCCGATCCTGTGCATCACCGGCCAGGCCCCGGTCTCGAAGCTCCACAAGGAGGACTTCCAGGCCGTCGACATCGCCACGATCGCCGCCCCGGTCACCAAGAAGGCCACCACCGTCCTGGAGGCCGCGCAGGTCCCCGGCGTCTTCCAGCAGGCCTTCCACCTGATGCGCTCCGGCCGTCCCGGCCCGGTCCTCATCGACCTCCCGATCGACGTCCAGCTCACCGAGATCGAGTTCGACCCGGAGACCTACGAGCCGCTGCCGGTCTACAGGCCCGAGGCCACCCGCGCCCAGGCCGAGAAGGCGCTCTCCTTCCTCCTGGAGTCCGAGCGCCCGCTGATCGTCGCCGGCGGCGGCATCATCAACGCCGACGCCTCCGACCTCCTCGTCGAGTTCGCCGAGCTGACGAACATCCCGGTCATCTCCACCCTCATGGGCTGGGGCACCATCCCGGACGACCACGAGCTCGCCGCCGGCATGGTCGGCGTCCAGACCGCGCACCGCTACGGCAACGCGACCTTCCTGGAGTCGGACTTCGTCCTCGGCATCGGCAACCGCTGGGCCAACCGCCACACCGGCTACAACCTCGACGCGTACACCAAGGGCCGGAAGTTCGTCCACGTCGACATCGAGCCCACCCAGCTCGGCAAGATCTTCGCCCCGGACTACGGCATCGCCTCCGACGCCAAGGCCGCCCTGGAGCTCTTCGTCGCCATCGCCAAGGAGTGGAAGGCCGAGGGCAAGCTCCCCGACTTCACCGCCTGGGCCGCCTCCGCGCAGGAGCGCAAGGCCACCCTCCAGCGCCGCACGCACTTCGACGACATCCCCATGAAGCCGCAGCGCGTCTACGAGGAGATGAACAAGGCGTTCGGCCCGGAGACCCGGTACGTCACCACCATCGGCCTCTCGCAGATCGCCGCCGCGCAGTTCCTGCACGTCTACAAGCCGCGCCACTGGATCAACTGCGGCCAGGCCGGCCCGCTCGGCTGGACCATCCCGGCCGCCATCGGCGCCGCCACCGCCGACCCGGAGACCCCGGTCGTCGCGCTCTCCGGCGACTACGACTTCCAGTTCATGATCGAGGAGCTGGCGGTCGCCGCCCAGCACAAGGTCCCCTACGTCCACGTCCTCGTGAACAACGCCTACCTCGGCCTCATCCGGCAGGCGCAGGGCGGCCTCGGCATCAACTTCGAGGTCAACCTGGAGTTCGAGAACATCAACACCCCCGAGATCGGCGTCTACGGCGTCGACCACGTCAAGGTCGCCGAGGGCCTGGGCGTCAAGGCGATCCGCGTCGAGGACCCGTCGAAGCTGGGCGAGGCCCTGGAGCAGGCCAAGAAGATGGCCGTCGAGTTCCAGGTCCCGGTCGTCGTCGAGGCGATCCTGGAGCGCATCACCAACATCGCGATGAGCAAGACCGTCGACATGAGCGACGTCACCGAGTTCGAGGAGCTGGCCACCGAGCCCGGCCACGCGCCCACCGCGATCAAGCCGCTCGCGGTCTGACCGCCGGGCCCTTCCGGGCCCGCCCGCACCCGCGCCCGCCCGCGCCCGTCGTCCACGTGACGGGTGCGGGCGGGCGCGTCGCGTTAGCGTGGGGTCCCGCCCGCGACGAGGAGAGCACCATGAGCGCCGTGACCACCGTGACCCGCCTGGTCACCCACGTCGAGCTGAACGAGGCCCGCACCACCGACCGGCAGCTCGACGTGTCGGCCCGGCTGGAGGCCGAACTCCCCGACGGCCGCGCCCTGGTCCTCCTCGACGACCGGGGCTGGGCCGAGAGCGCCCTGGGCGACGCCGCCGTCCGGGACTTCCTCACGGTGGAGTCCGTGGAGGAGACCGCCCGCACGGTCGTCGGCCCCGACGAACCCTACGGGGACGAGACCCGGGAGGAGGCCGAGGCGGCCCACTGGAGAGCCCTCGCGGACCTCCTCGCCCACCAGGGCGTACGCGTCGACCCGGCCGCCCTCGCGGCCCTCCCGCACGACGTCGTCCTCGACGACGCCCTCCGCGCCTGGGCCGGCTTCTAACTCCCGCCGGCGGGCGCCCGGGGAGCGTCATCCGGCCAAATTATTGTCGTGCACCTGACAATTCAAGGTCCCCGTGGGACCTTCCGTGGTGCGCACATCCCGCAAGGACGCGGCCAGAAGGAGCGACATGAGGCAGATCTCGACACTCTCGTGCGTCACCGCCCTGATCATCGCGGCCACCGCCGGAGCGGCCACGGCGGCGAACGCCCTCGGACCCACCGGGACACAGCGGGTCGACGGCGTGATCGTGGTCTCGGGCAACACCTGCACCTGGACCGATGCCCGGACCAGCGCCAACCCGCCCGCCTCGCTGTCCGTCGACCGCACCAGCGTCAACGCGCCGGGCGGCAACCTCAGCTGCACCGGAGGGATCACCGCCACCCTCAACAACAATCCCAACGTCACCTTCGACGACGCGGCCGGCCGGGCGAAGGCCGACGCCATCGACATCACGGGAACGCAGTACGGCGTCTCCTGCCGCTACAAGGCGACCGGCGTCCTGCTCGACCGGGACGGCACCACCCGCCGGTACGTGAACCAGGCGTTCACCGCGACGAAGACCTCCGGCGGCTTCCTCTGCCCGGGATCGGTCTCCACCGCCGCCGGCGACGCCTCCCTGCTCTTCCACTGACGGCCGGCGGCCCTGCGAGGCCCCCGCCCCGTCCGGAGCCCTCCGGGCCGGCGGGGCGGGGGCGGGCCCGGCGGCGTCCGGAGCGCGGGCGGCGCCGCCTCAGGGCTCCTCGCCGTGGTCGGCGTCGTCGGCTCGCTGGGCGGGGGAGTGCGGTACGGGCTGCTCGGCGAGATCCTGCCGCGCGAGCGCTATCTGCTCGGCCGGTCGGTGCTCAACATGACGGCCGGCGTCTGCCAGATCGCCGGCTTCGCCGCCGGCGGTGTCCTGCTCGCCGTGCTCTCCCCGCGCGGCACCCTCCTCGCCGGCGCCGTCCTCTACGTCCTCGCCGCCGTCGTCTACCGCCTGGGCCTCGCCGCCCGTCCGCCGCGCGCCGCCGGCCGGATCTCGGCCGCCGGGACCTGGCGGACCACCGTGCGGCTGCTCGCCGACCGCCACCGCCGGCTCCTCTTCCTGGCGCTGTGGGTGCCCAACGGGCTGATCGTCGGCTGCGAGGCGCTGTTCGTGGCGTACGACCCCGAGCGCGCCGCCCTGCTCTTCGCCTGCGCCGCCGCCGGGATGCTCGCCGGGGACACCGTCCTGGGGCGCTTCGCGCCGCCGCGGCTGCGGAGGCGGCTCGCCGCGCCCCTCCAGGCGCTCCTGGCGGCCCCGTACCTGCTCTTCGCGCTGGGCACGGGGCTGCCTCCGGCGGTGGCGGGCGCGGCCGTGGCCGTCTCCGCGGCCGGCTACGGCGCGAGCCTGCTGTACCAGGAACGGCTCCTGGCGCTGGTCCCGGAGGAGACGAGCGGGCACGCGCTCGGCCTGCACGCCTCCGGGATGCTCGCCTGCCAGGGCCTGGCCGCGGCCCTGGCGGGCGGACTCGCCCAGCTGACCTCGCCGGCGACGGCGATGGCCCTCCTGGCGGGGGCCTCGCTCGCCGTCACCGGGATGCTCACCGCGGGGCTGTCGAGCGCAGCACGACCGTCTCCTCGCACGGGCCGTCGGCGAACAGCTTGAGCGCCTCCATCTCGTCCTTGTCGACCGTCAGCCCCCAGCGCAGCTTGGTGCCGACCCACTCGCCGACGTAACGGCAGTAGGCGGCGTTCCCGTCGGGCACCCAGGCGGCCGGGTCCTGGCCCGCCTTGGCCTTCTGGCTGCGGGCGGTCACGGCGACCAGGGTGGCCGCGGCCCCCTGGTCGTTGGCGTACTTCGCCCGCCGGGCCGCCGTCCAGCCGGACGCCCCCGAGGCCCACGCCTCCTCCAGCGGGACGAGGTGGTCGACGCGGAGCAGCGCCGGGTCGGTGACGGTCTGGCCGTCGTAGTACGAGGTCCACCGGCCGCCGGTGAGCGCGCAGCCGGCGCCGGTGGCGGGTGCCTCGACGGCCTCCGCGAGCAGCACCTCGGCGCGGGTGTCGCAGTCGTCGGAGGCGTCGAGGCCCTTGTCCCAGTGCGGGAAGGCCGACTCCTTGTATCCGGCGGACTTCTCGTCGGCCTCGGTCAGTTCGGCGAGCGCGTCGGGGAAGAGCTGGACGCCTCCGGAGGCGGCGGGAGCGGGGGCGGCGAGCGGGGACAGGACGAGGGCGAGCGGGACGAGCCCGCGCATCAGGTTCTTGATCACGTACGGCTGGATAGCGCCGCCGACGGGGCGCACGGGAGCCGAATCGCGGTGCGCTCCCCCGAGCGGGTGTGGATCTTCACCGCAGAAACGATGCGCTGTTCACCCGTGACGGGGACGCGCCGTCCGGCCGTGACGGGAAGGCGCACGGGGGTGCCGGGGCATGGAGAAGAGCGCGGAACCAGGGACCGTAAACCTGGTTCCGCGCTCTCGTCCGATGACCGCCCGACGGCACGAGGCTGGCGCGACAGGACGTTCGCGCCGCCGGGCGGAGTCTGTGTCCCCGCGGGGGGGGTCCCGTACGGGACGGGCGTTGGGACCGCGGCGGCTGCGGCGGACGCTCCGGCCGGTCCCTTCCTTCAGGTCTGGAAGGGGGGCCGGGCGTCCTGGCCACCGCACTGGCTCGCAGCCGCCGCGGTCCTCACGCTGTCCATGAACACCGGCCACCCCTCATCCGGGCCGGTGTTCCGGACGGCGCACGGCATTGACCTCCCGTCAGATGCCGTACGCGGTCTGGGAATCGGAGAAGATCAGTCCTCGCGCAGGGCGCGGACGGCCTCCTCGACGCGCTTGCCGTACTCGGGGTCGGCGGCGGCGAAGTGGGCGATGTTCTTCTCGATGACGTCCTCGCGGGACACCTGGGAGAGACCGCCGGCGATGTTGGCGATCAGACGGGACTTCTCGTCCTCCGACATCAGGCGGTACAGCTCGCCGGCCTGGAAGAAGTCGTCGTCCTTGGTGTGCTGCGGGGCCGCGTGGGTGCCGGTCCAGCCGTGGATCGCGAGCGGCGCGGAGAGCGGCACGTCGGTCTGGGCCGGGCCCTGGTACGAGTTGGGCTCGTAGTTCTTGTCGTACCGCGAGCCGTTGCGGGTGGCCATGAAGCCGTCCCGGCCGTAGTTCTCGGCGACGGTCGCCTTGGGGGCGTTCACCGGGAGCTGGGTGTGGTTGACGCCGAGGCGGTAGCGGTGGGCGTCCGCGTAGGCGAAGAGGCGGCCCTGGAGCATCTTGTCCGGCGAGGGGCCGATGCCCGGCACGAAGTTGTTCGGGGAGAACGCGGCCTGCTCGACCTCGGCGAAGACGTTGTCCGGGTTGCGGTCGAGGACCATCCGGCCGACCCGCTGGAGCGGGTAGTCGGCGTGCGGCCACACCTTGGTGAGGTCGAACGGGTTGAAGCGGTAGTCGGCGGCCTCGGCGGCCGGCATGACCTGCACGTAGAGCGTCCAGGACGGGTTCACGCCGCGCTCGATGGCCTGGAGCAGGTCCGTCTGGTGCGAGTTGGCGTCCTTGCCGACGAGCTCGGCGGCCTGCTCGGAGGAGAGGGAGCGGATGCCCTGGTTCGTCTTGAAGTGGTACTTCACGAAGAAGGCCTCGCCCGCCTCGTTGGTCCACTGGTAGGTGTGGGAGCCGTAGCCGTTCATGTGACGGTACGAGGCCGGGATGCCGCGGTCGCCCATGAGCCAGGTGATCTGGTGGGTGGCCTCGGGGGCGTGCGCCCAGAAGTCCCAGACGTTGTCCGGCTCCTGCTTGCCCGTGAAGGGGTCGCGCTTCTGGGAGTGGATGAAGTCGGGGAACTTGATGGGGTCCTTGATGAAGAAGACCGGGGTGTTGTTGCCGACGAGGTCGTAGTTGCCCTCGGCGGTGTAGAACTTCACCGCGAAGCCGCGCGGGTCGCGGACCGCGTCCGCGCCGCCGAGCGAGTCGGCCACGGTGGAGAAGCGGATGAAGAGCTCCGTCTTCTTGCCTACCTCGGAGAGGAAGTCGGCCTTCGTGAAGCCGGTGACGTCGTCGGTCACCTCGAAGTAGCCGTACGCGCCGGAGCCGCGGGCGTGCACCACGCGCTCCGGGATCCGCTCACGGTTGAAGCGCGCGAGCTTCTCCAGCAGGTGCTGGTCCTGGAGGAGGAGGGGGCCACCGACGCCGGCGGTGGCGGAGTTCTGGTTGTCGGCGACGGGGGCGCCGGACTCGGTCGTAAGCACGCGCTTCGACATGGTGGCCTTTCCGTACAGGAGAACCTGCTGATGACGATGGCGTGGAGCGTAGGTTCGCTCGAAACGCGGCGTCAACAGTTTGTTGAAAATGAAGTGTGGTGTTCCGGTCGGCGGCGGCGCCTGGGCGCGACAGGACAGGTGTCAGCACCGCCGCCGACCGGAAATCAGGGGCCCCGCCGGGACGGGGCGTCGGCTCAGACCTGCGCGCCGGAGAGGCGCTCGACGGCGCGGAGCAGGGCCGAGTGGTCCAGGCCGCCGTCACCCTGCGCGCGCAGCGAGGCGACGAGCTGGGCGACCACGGCGCCGACCGGGAGGGCCGCGCCGACGTTGCGGGCGGCGTCGGTCACGATGCCCATGTCCTTGTGGTGCAGGTCGATCCGGAAGCCGGGCTTGAAGTCCCGGTTCAGGAAGTTGTCCTTCTTGCGGGTCAGCACGGTCGAGCCGGCCAGACCGCCGTTGAGGACGTCGAGGGCGGCGTTCAGGTCCACGCCGGACTTCTCCAGGAAGACCACGGCCTCGGCGCACGCCTGGATGTTCACGGCGACGATGAGCTGGTTGGCCGCCTTGACCGTCTGGCCGGAGCCGTGCGGGCCGCAGAGGACGATGGTCTTGCCGAGGGCCTCCAGGATCGGGAGGGCCTGGTCGAAGTCGGCCTGCTCGCCGCCGACCATGATGGAGAGCACGGCCTCGATGGCGCCGGCCTCGCCGCCGGAGACGGGGGCGTCGATGACGCGGATGCCCTTCTCCTTGGCGTTCTTGGCCAGGTCGATGGAGGTCTGCGGGGTGATCGACGACATGTCGATGATCAGCGCGCCCTGCTTCGCGTTCTCCAGGATGCCCTCGGGGCCGTAGGAGATCGCCTCGACCTGCGGGGAGGCGGGCACCATCGTGATGACCACGTCGGCGTCCTTGACGGCCTCGGCGATCGAGCCGGCCGCGGTGCCGCCGGCGGCGGCCAGGCGGTCCAGCTTGTCCTGCTCCAGGGTGAAGCCGGTGACCGAGTAGCCGGCCTTGATCAGGTTCTCGGACATGGGGGAACCCATGATGCCGAGGCCGATCCACGCGATCTTGGGGAGGTTGCTCATGAGGGTGCCTCTCAAAACAAGGTGGTACGGGGAGGGGGCCTGCGTCAGCGGGCGGGGCGGGCCTCGGCCGGGAGCCATTCGAAGGACGCGGCGGCGTCGGCCGCCTTGTACTCCAGGCCCACGAAGCCGTCGTAACCGGCCTTCTTCAGCTCGTCGAGCAGCTGCTCCAGCGGCAGTTCGCCGGTGCCCGGGGCGCCGCGGCCCGGCATGTCCGCGATCTGGACGTGGCCGGTCTTGTCCGCGTACGCGGCGATGACCGCGCTGACGTCCTCGCCGTTCATGGCCAGGTGGTAGATGTCGAGGAGGAACTTGGCGTTGCCGAGTCCGGTGGCCTCGTTCACCTTGTCCACGACCTCGATCGCGGAGGGGGCGCTCACCAGCGGGTAGAGCGGCGACTCCGGCTTGTTGAGGGTCTCGATCAGCAGGATCGCGCCGACGCGGTCGGCGGCGCGGGCCGCCACGACCAGGTTCTCCAGGGCGAGGGCGTCCTGGACCTCGGGGTCCACGCCCTCGACGCGGTTGCCGTAGAGCGCGTTGAGCGCCTTGCAGCCGACCGAGGCGGCGAAGTCCGCGGCGATGTCGATGTTGGCCTTGAAGCGGTCGGACTCCTCGCCCGGGACCGAGACCGCGCCGCGGTCCGGGCCGGGGAGCTGTCCGGCGTAGAAGTTCAGGCCCACCAGCTGGGTGCCGGCGTCCTCAAGGGCCTTCTTGAGGGCGTCGAGCTCGCTCTGCTCGGGGGTGGCGGTGTCGATCCAGGGCCACCACAGCTCGACCGCGGTGAAGCCGGCCGCGGCGGCGGCCGCGGGGCGCTCCAGGAGCGGGAGTTCCGTGAAGAGGATCGACAGGTTCACATCGAAGCGCTGGTCGGTGTATCCCATGAGGGGCAGGCGCTCCTTCCGTATTGCGGAAGTCATTTTCTGTCTGACGGAAGGTTGCAGGGAGGGCGCCCCACTTGTCAAGAGGTCCCCGCAGGCCCGGGGCTCCCGCGGGACGCGCCCGGCCCGTAGCGTGGGGCCATGGTGCGTTTGAGAGTGGAGTTCACGACCGAGCCGTTCGACCTCGACGAGGCGCCGGCCCACGCGGTCGTGGCCCGTGAGGTCATCCAGTCGGCCGAACTGGACGCCGTCGACGTCGGTCCCTTCGGCAACACCGCGGAGGGCGGTGCCGACGCCGTCCTCACCGCCGTCGACGAGCTGCTGCGCAAGGCGCTCGACGCCGGTGCCACCCGGGTCTCGCTCCAGGTCAACGTGATCGGTGAGGGCGGGGAGGACGCGAAGTGACCGAGCATCCCTTGGCGGCGGCGGTGAAGCCGCTGGTCGACGCGATGGGCGCGGAAGTGCTGGAACCGGCACAGGCCGCGGCCGACGACGTCGTCCTGTCCTGGGAGGGCGAGGACGTCCTCGCCGTGCGGCTGCCGCAGCTGTCGGACTCCCTGGACCACATCCTCGCGGCGATGGAGCGGCGGCACGGGGTGCCGCTGTCGGAACTCGACCGCAAGGCCAAGCAGGAGGTCGTCCGGGTCCTGGAGGCCCGCGGCGCCTTCTCGGTGCGGCACGGCGTGGAGACGGTGGCGGGTGCACTGGGTGTCAGCCGCTTCACCGTCTACAACTACCTGAACAGGGAAAACGCCTCCAAGAACGCCTAGTTGATCAAGAATGGCCACAAGCCGTCGTCCGCATGTCGGGACGACGGCTTTTGTGTCACCGACTTTTCAACAAAGTGTTGACGTCGTGTTGCCGAGGGCGTTAGCTATCCGCAGCCCGTCCGACGCACAGCGAAAAACAGCCACGGAGGCTTCCCGTGACTTCAGGTACGACACCGGGCCTCACCCGGTTCAACACCTCGGCGGAGAGCGAGGCACTCGCCGCGCTCCACGAGGTGTGCTCCAGCTCGGCGTGGGGGAGCAAGATCCTCGCCCAGCGCCCGTACGCCACCGTCGAAGCCCTCTTCCTCGCGAGCGACGCCGCCATGGCCGAGCTCACCGCCGAGGACCTGGCCGAGGCGATGGAGGGCCACCCGCCGATCGGTCGTCCGAAGGAAGGGGATGCCACCTCCACCCGCGAGCAGAGCGGGATGGCCGGCTCCTCCGCGGAACTCAAGGCCGAGATGCTCGAACTGAACCTGGCCTACCAGGAGAAGTTCGGCCACGTCTTCCTCATCTGCGCCACCGGCAAGACCGGCGAGCAGATGCGCGACGCGGTCAAGGACCGGATCGGCAACTCGCCCGAGCAGGAGCGCGAGATCGTCCGCACCGAACTGGGCAAGATCAACCGCATCCGCCTCACCCGTCTCGCAGAGGAAGAGAGCGCCGCATGAGCACCGACACCACGGCCTCGGTGTCCACCCACATCCTGGACACCAGCATCGGCCGCCCCGCGGAGGGCGTGGCGATCAGCCTCGCCGCCCGCGCCGGCTCCGACGCCGCCTGGGTCGCGCTCGGCGGCTCCGCCACCGACGCCGACGGACGGTGCAAGGACCTGCCGGCCCTGCCGGTCGGCACCACCCACGTGCGCCTCGACTTCGAGACCGAGGCGTACTTCCTGAGCAAGCAGAACCAGCAAGCCGAGGCGCAGCAGGACGCCCCCGCGAATCGGGACAGCGGTCCGGCCGGTGCTTTCTTCCCGGAGGTGGCGATCACGTTCGCCGTCGTGCCGGGCGAGCACTACCACGTACCGCTGCTGCTCAACCCGTTCGGCTACTCCGTTTACCGAGGGAGCTAGCAGACATGCCCACGATTCTCGGCCAGAACCAGTACGGCAAAGCAGAGAACCGCGTCGTCAAGATCACGCGGGACGGCGCCACCCACCACATCAAGGACCTGAACGTCTCCGTCGCCCTCTCCGGCGACCTCGACGACGTCCACCTCACCGGCTCCAACGCCCACTGCCTCCCCACCGACACGACGAAGAACACCGTCTTCGCGTTCGCCAAGGAGTACGGCATCGAGTCCGCCGAGCAGTTCGGCATCCACCTCGCCCGCCACTTCGTGACGAGCCAGGAGCCGATCAAGCGGGCCCGGATCCGGATCGAGGAGTACGCCTGGGAGCGCATCGCCTCCTCCGACGCCAACTCCAAGTTCATCGGCGCCGACGAGGTCAACCACTCCTTCGCCCGCAAGGGCCAGGAGACCCGCGTCACCCAGATCACCTACGACGGCGAGAAGTGGGAGGTCATCTCCGGCCTCAAGGACCTCGTCGTCATGAACTCCACCAACTCGGAGTTCTGGGGCTACATCAAGGACCAGTACACCACCCTCCAGGAGGCGTACGACCGCATCCTGGCCACCCAGGTCTCCGGCCGCTGGCGGTTCAACTGGACCGACGACGAGCAGCGCATGCCCAACTGGGAGCGGTCCTACGAGCAGACCAAGAAGCACATGCTGGAGGCCTTCGCGGAGACGTACTCGTACTCCCTCCAGCAGACCCTCTACCAGATGGCCACGCGGATCATCAACCACCGCGCGGAGATCGACGAGGTGCGCTTCTCGCTCCCCAACAAGCACCACTTCCTGGTCGACCTCGAGCCCTTCGGGCTGAAGAACGACAACGAGGTCTACTACGCCGCGGACCGCATGTACGGCCTCATCGAGGCCACGGTCCTGCGGGACGGCGCCACGGCGCTGATCCCGGTCGACATGACCAATCTCTGAGCGGCACCGAGTGACCCGGTCCCCGCCCGCCCGCAGTCGGGCGGGGACCGGCACCAGCCCGGAGGGAACCCAGCATGGCACTGCCCGCAAAGGGGCCGGCGTCCGCCGAAGGCCCGTGTTCCACCCCGTCCGCCGCGGCCCCGTCCCAGGCCGCCTGCCACCCGGTGGACGAGAAGCTCCCCGCCTCGCGGCTCGTCCCCGCGGCACTCCAGCACATCGCCGCCATGTACGCCGGCGTCGTCACCCCTCCGCTCATCATCGGCCAGGCCGTCGGCCTGGACGCCGCCGGGATGACCCGGCTCATCGCCGCCAGCCTCCTGATCGCCGGCCTCGCGACCATCCTCCAGACCCTCGGCGTCCGGAACTTCGCCGGCAACCGGCTCCCGTTCGTCAACGCGGCCTCCTCCGCGGGCATCGCCCCCATGCTGGCCATCGCCGAGACGAGCGCCCCCGGCCACCAGCTCCCCGCCATCTACGGCGCGGTCATGGTCGCCGGCGTCTTCTGCCTCGCCGTCGGCCCCTTCTTCGGCCGGCTCCTGCGCTTCTTCCCGCCGCTCGTCACCGGCGTCGTCATCACCCTGATCGGCGTCACCCTGATGCCGGTGCCCGTCAGCTGGGCCCAGGGCGGCGACAAGACCGCCGCCGACTTCGGCTCCATGCGGTACCTGGCCCTCGCCGGCTTCACCCTCGTCGTCGTGCTGCTCTTCCAGCGCTTCGGCCGCGGCTTCCTCAAGCAGATCGCCCTGCTGCTCGGCCTCTTCATCGGCACCCTCGCCGCGATCCCCTTCGGGATGGCCGACTTCACCGCCCTGCGCGAGGCGCCCGTCGCCGCGCTGCCCACGCCCTTCGCCTTCGGCGCCCCCGAGTTCCAGCCCGCCGCGATCCTCTCCCTGTGCATCGTGATGCTGGTCCTGATGACCGAGTCCAGCGCCGGCATGCTCGCCCTCGGCGAGATCTGCGACCGGCCCAGCGACGGGAGGACCATCACCCGCGGCCTGCGCACCGACGGCATCGCCACCCTGGTCGGCCCCGTCTTCGGCGGCTTCCCGACCTCCGCCTTCGCGCAGAACGTCGGCGTCGTCTCGCTCACCCGGGTCCGCTCCCGCTACGTGGTCGCCGTCGCCGGCGGCGCCCTGCTGGTCCTCGGCGCCTTCCCGGTCCTCGGCGCGGTCGTCTCCCTGGTCCCGATGCCCGTCCTCGGCGGCGCCGGCATCGTCCTCTTCGGCTCCATCGCGGTCAGCGGCATCCGGACCCTCTCCGAGGCCGGACTCGACGACAGCTCCAACATCATCCTGGTGGCCGTCGCGCTCGGCGCGGGCATCATCCCGCTCGCCGCGCCCACCTTCTACGCCGGCTTCCCGGCCTGGGCGCAGACCGTGCTCGGCTCCGGCATCAGCGCGGGCGCGCTCGTCGCCGTCCTGCTGAATCTGTTCTTCCACCATCTCGGCACCCGGAGCCGTCACACCGCTCCGGCACTCAAATCCTCCTAGGGTCCTGCCGTGCCCACCCCACCCATGAGGAATGAAGGAAGCACCGCCATGGCAGCACCTTCGGCAGACCGGCGCATCGTCATCGAGAACGCGGCGATCGCCACCGTCGACGCGAACGACACGGAGTACGCCTCCGGGTACCTCGTCGTCGCCGGCAACAGGATCGAGTCCCTCGGCGCCGGCAAGGCCCCCGAGAACCTGGAGAACGTGGTCCGGCGGATCGACGCCACCGGCCACCTGATCACGCCGGGTCTGATCAACACCCACCACCACTTCTACCAGTGGATCACCCGGGGCCTCGCCACCGACCACAACCTCTTCAACTGGCTGGTCGCGCTCTACCCCACGTGGGCGCGGATCGACGAGCGGATGGTGCGCGTCGCCGCCCAGGGCTCGCTCGCCATGATGGCCCGCGGCGGCGTCACCACCGCCATGGACCACCACTACGTCTTCCCGCAGGGCTCCGGCGACCTCTCCGGCGCCATCATCGGCGCCGCCTCCGAGATGGGCGTCCGCTTCACCCTGGCCCGCGGCTCCATGGACCGCAGCGAGAAGGACGGCGGCCTGCCGCCGGACTTCGCCGTCGAGACCACCGAGGGCGCGCTCGCCGCGACCGAGGAGACGGTGAAGAAGTACCACGACGCCTCCTTCGACTCGATGACGCAGGTCGCCGTCGCCCCCTGCTCGCCGTTCTCCATCTCCACCGAGCTCCTCCGCGAGGGCGCCGCCCTCGGCCGCCGGCTCGGCGTGCGCATGCACACCCACGGCTCGGAGACCGTGGAGGAGGAGAAGTTCTGCCACGAGCTCTTCGGCATGGGCCCGACCGACTACTTCGAGTCGACCGGCTTCCTCGGCGAGGACGTGTGGATGGCGCACTGCGTCCACATGAACGACTCCGACATCGCCGCCTTCGCCCGCACCAAGACCGGTGTCGCCCACTGCCCGTCGTCCAACGCGCGCCTCGCCGCCGGCATCGCCCGCGTCCCCGACATGCTGAAGGCGGGCGTCCCGGTCGGCCTCGGCGTCGACGGCACCGCCTCCAACGAGTCCGGCGAGCTGCACACCGAGCTCCGCAACGCCCTGCTGATCAACCGCCTCGGCGCCCACCGGGAAGCCGCGCTCAACGCCCGCCAGGCCCTGCGCCTGGGCACCTACGGCGGCGCGCAGGTCCTCGGCCGCGCCGACAGCATCGGCTCCCTGGAGGCGGGCAAGCTCGCCGACTTCGTCCTCTGGAAGATCGACGGCCTCGGCCACTCCTCGATCGCCGACCCGGTCACCGCCATCGTCTTCGGCGCGGCGGCCCCGGTCACCGCGTCCTTCGTCAACGGCGAGCAGATCGTCGAGAACGACCGTCTGCTCACCGTCGACGAGAACACCATCGCGCGGGACGCGCGCACGGAGGCGCAGCGCCTGGCCCGCATCGCGGCCCAGGCCTGATCCTCCCCCCGGAGTCCGGTCGAGGGGGACGGCCCTCGACCGGTCGCCGCGGACCCGAGCGGGGCCCGCGGCAGCCGGACCGGGAGGCGCCGTACGCACCCGTCGTACGGCGCCCCCCGGGACGGTGACCCGTGCCCGTACCCCCACCGGGCGCCCCGTCCCCGCGCCGCACCCCTTCCTCCGGCGCACCGCACCACCCCGCACCGAGCCGCACCTCCTGCACTTCGCACCGCATCGCACCACCTCCCTGACACCCGCGTCACCGCCGACGTGTACCCGACCGGAGGAACCGCCGTGGCCGACGAGCCCCAGGTTCGCAATGCACAAGACGCAGGCACCACCCCGGAAGGCCGGACCAAGCATCCGGTCGACGAGACCCTGCCTCCCCTGAAGATGTTCACCAGCGGCCTCCAGCACGTGGCCGCGATGTACGCGGGCGTGGTGGCCCCGCCGCTGATCGTCGGAGCGGCCGTCGGGCTCTCCGGCACGGAGCTCACCTTCCTCACCGGCGCCAGCCTCTTCACGGCCGGCCTCGCGACCTTCCTCCAGACGCTCGGCGTCTGGAAGATCGGCGCCAAGCTGCCGTTCGTCAACGGCGTCACCTTCGCCGGCGTGGCCCCCATGCTGGCCATCGTCGACACCACGGAGGACAAGGCCGACGCGCTGCCGATCATCTTCGGCGCGATCATCGTCGCCGGTCTCCTCGGCTTCCTCGCCGCGCCGTGGTTCTCCCGGCTGGTGCGGTTCTTCCCGCCGGTCGTCACCGGCACCGTCATCACCCTCATCGGCATCTCGCTGCTGCCGGTCGCCTTCGGCTGGGCCCAGGGGCCCAACCCCGCCGCGGAGGACTACGGTTCGGGCAAGTTCCTCGCCCTGGCCGCCGTCACCCTCGCCATCGTCCTGCTGCTGCGCCGCTTCACCCGTGGCTTCCTGAAGCAGATCGCCGTCCTCGTCGGCCTGGTCCTCGGCACCCTGATCGCCATACCCTTCGGCGTCACCGACTTCACCCCGGTGACCGAGGCGGACCTCGTCGGCTTCCCGAACCCCTTCCACTTCGGCGCCCCGCAGTTCGCGCTCGCCGCGATCATCTCGATGTGCGTCGTCATGCTGGTCTCGATGACCGAGTCGACCGCCGACATGCTGGCGCTCGGCGAGATCGTCGAGCGGCCCGCCGACGAGAAGACCATCGCGGCCGGCCTGCGCGCCGACACCCTCGGCTCGGCGATCAGCCCGCTCTTCAACGGCTTCATGTGCAGCGCCTTCGCGCAGAACGTCGGCCTGGTCGCCATGACCCGGATCCGCAGCCGCTTCGTCGTCGCCTGCGGCGGCGGCCTGCTGGTCCTGATGGGCCTCTCGCCGGTGATGGCCTCGCTGATCTCGGTGGTGCCCCGCCCGGTCCTCGGCGGCGCCGGCGTCGTCCTCTTCGGCTCGGTCGCGGCCAGCGGCATCCAGACCCTGGCCAAGGCCGGCCTGGAGAAGGACAACAACGTCCTCATCGTGGCCGTCTCGATCGCGGTCGGCATCATCCCGATCACCAAGCCGGACTTCTACCACGCCTTCCCGGAGACCGCCCAGATCATCCTGGACTCCGGCATCTCCACCGGCTGCGTCGCGGCCGTCCTGCTCAACGTGGTCTTCAACCACTTCGGCAAGCGCCGGGACGACGACGAGGTGACCGCGCCGATGGAGCCGGGCGAGGAGATCTCCGAGACCCGCGCCAAGACGGTCCACGCCCACTAGGACCCGCGGCACCAGCACCAGCACCAACACCGCCCGCCCCGGGCCCCGCGCGCCCCGCGGGGCCCGGGGCCGCGTGGCGTCCGGCGCCCTCACCGCCGCTCCCGCGCGATGCGCCGGGCGCACTCCCGGGCCAGGGCCGGGTGGGCGGCGGCGATCGCCGCGTACAGCCTGCGCCCCAGCAGCCGCTCGGCCTCCGGGCGGCCGGTGTCGCCGTAGAGCCCGTCGAGCAGCGCCTCGTACCGGGCCAGCGCCTGCCGCAGCCGGTCCACCTGCCACCGCGCCGCCGCACCGGCCGCCGCCCCGCCGGCCCCGTCCGGTCCGGGGACGGCCGCCGG
>NZ_JBEZUZ010000124.1:0-17828 GCF_040636735.1 Streptomyces sp. NPDC035033
CTCGCCGGGGTCGAGCTGCCACAGCCGCGTCAGCCGGGGCAGCCGGTCCACCACGGACCCGATGGTCATGGCGTGGTCCTCGTGCTCCACCACGACGGCGGTCACCTCGGCGTCGTGCAGCATCCAGTGGACCTGGTCGGCGGAGGAGGTCGGGTAGACCGGCACGGGCTGGGCGCCGAGCGTCCACAGCGCGAAGTCGAAGAGCGTCCACTCGTAGCGGGTACGGGACATGATCGCGACCCGGTCGCCGAACCGGACCCCGTGCGCCACCAGCCCCTTCGCGAGGGCCAGCACCTCGTCCCGGAACCGCGCGCAGGTCACGTCCTCCCAGGAGCCGTCCGCCGTCCGCCGGGCGAGGGCGACCGCGCCGGGGGTGTCGGCGGCGCGGGTGAAGACGGCGTCCGCAAGCCCGCCGCCGAGCGGGGCCGCCTCCACGGGCGGCACGGTGAACTCGCGCACGGACCTGCTCCTCCCTCGACGGCTCGGTGGCTGAAAGGGGCCGCTGTGACGGCTGCGGCGCCGTGACCGTACCCCACCCGGAGCGGTGGCGGCAGGACCTTCACCAAGCCGCGACATTCCCCGTTCGCACAGGTCAGGACAGGTGAGGGGCAAGTGGCGGCGGGACGGGGGCCGTTGCGTACCGTCCGGTAGGTCCGGCCCGCCCGAAGTCTCCACCGAATCCGTACCGCCCCCGCCCCCCACCGCGCCCGGCCGACAACCGGCGGACGGCACCGGCGGCCCCGCCTGCCCTCGGCCCTTCCCGCTCTCGGCCCGTTCGGCCTCGGTCCCACCCGTCCTCGGCCCGGCTCGCTCTCAACCCGTCCGGCCCGGGCCCGCCCGCCCTCGACTTCGCCCGCCCTCGGCCCGCCCGCTCCCGGCCGTCCGGCCCCGGCCCCGTCCCGTCGCCCCTCAGCCCGGTCGCCGGAGCCCGTCGCCGCCCTCCAGGATCGCCTCCGCCAGCGCGTCCGCCGCCTCCTGCGTCGTCCCGCCCCGCCGCCCCTTGCGCAGCACGAAGTCCACCCCGCCCAGCTCCGGCAGCCCCTGCCGGGCCGGTACGGGCACGAGGCCGGGCGGCATCAGGCCGCGGGTGTGGGCCATCACGCCGAGCCCCGCGCGGGCCGCCGCCACATTGGCGCTCAGGCTGGAACTCGTGCACGCGATCCGCCAGGCCCGGCCCTCCGCCTCCAGGGCCGCCAGCGCCCGGGCGCGGGTGATGCCCGGCGGCGGGTAGACGATCAGCGGCACCGGCCGGTCCGGGTCGAGCCGCAGCCCCGGCGCCCCGATCCACACCAGCGCGTCGCTCCACACCGGCACCCCGCCGTCGTCGCCCGCCCCGGCGCCCCGCTTGGCCAGGATCAGATCGAGCCGGCCCGCCGCGAGCCGCGCCTGGAGCGTCCCCGACAGGCCCACCGTCAGCTCCAGGTCCACCTCGGGGTGGGCGCGCCGGAAGGACTCCAGGATCTCCGGCAGCCGGGTCGCCACGAAGTCCTCCGAGGCCCCGAACCGCAGCCGCCCGCGCAGCCGCGTCCCGGTGAAGAAGGCCGCCGCCCGCTCGTGCGCCTGGAGGATCGTCCGCGCGAAGCCGAGCATCGCCTGCCCGTCCTCGGTCAGCTCCACGCTGTGGGTGTCCCGGGCGAAGAGCGGCCGCCCGGTCGCCTCCTCCAGGCGCCGCACGTGCTGGCTGACGGTCGACTGGCGCACCCCGAGCCGCCGGGCGGCCCGGGTGAAGCTCAGCGTCTGGGCGACGGCGAGGAAGGTGCGCAGCTGGACGGGTTCGTACACGCCTCCGACGTTATCGCAGACCATGATGACAGTCAGTGCGCTGTGCGGGATTCCCGATGACCGTCCCGTGGACCAGGATGGGAAGGCGTACGACCCCGGGCGTCCCCGCCCGGCGCCCGACCCGACGTCCCCGAGCGGAGCCATGACCCGACGCCCCCTCCTGCCGTCCTGGCTGCCGGTCGACGGCTACGTCCTCGCCCTCCTCGGCACCGTCGGCCTCGCCGCCCTGCTGCCGGCCTCCGGCGCCGCCGCCACCGTCGCCGGGTCCGCCGCCACGGGCGCCGTCGCGCTCCTCTTCTTCCTCTACGGCGCCCGGCTCTCCCCCCGCGAGGCGCTCGACGGCCTGCGGCACTGGCGGCTCCACCTCACCGTCCTCGGCTGCACCTTCCTCGTCTTCCCGCTGCTCGGCCTCGCCGCCCGCGGCCTCGTCCCGACCGTCCTCACCCCGCAGCTGTACGGCGGCTTCCTCTTCCTCTGCCTCGTCCCGTCCACCGTCCAGTCGTCGATCGCCTTCACCTCGATCGCCCGGGGCAACGTCCCCGCCGCGATCTGCGCGGGCTCCTTCTCCTCGCTCGCGGGCATCGTGCTGACCCCGCTGCTCGCCGCCGCCCTGCTCGGCGGCAGCACCGGCGGCCCCTCCGCCGACGCCCTGCTCGGGATCGTGCTCCAGCTCCTGGTGCCCTTCCTCGCCGGGCAGGCGCTGCGCCGCCGGGTCGGAGGGTTCCTGGCCCGCCACAAGAGGGTCCTCGGCCGCGTCGACCGGGGCTCGATCCTCCTCGTCGTCTACACCGCCTTCAGCCAGGGCGTGGTCGCCGGGATCTGGCACCTGGTGACCCCCGGCCGGCTCGCCCTGCTGCTCGCCGCCGAGGCCGTCCTCCTCGCCCTGATGCTGGCCCTGACCTGGTACGGGGCCGGGAGGCTCGGCTTCGGCCGGGCCGACCGGATCGCCGTCCAGTTCGCCGGCTCCAAGAAGAGCCTCGCCGCCGGGCTGCCCATGGCGAGCGTCCTCTTCGGCGCCCACGCCTCCCTCGCCGTCCTGCCCCTGATGCTCTTCCACCAGATGCAGCTCATGGTCTGCGCGGTCCTCGCCCGGCGCCGCGCCCGCGACCCGGAGGAGACCGCCCCCGCCCCCGCCGCCCCGGCCGTCCCCGCGGGGTGACCGCCCGGCCCGCTACGGTGCTCCCATGCCCTCACTCGATCCCGGCCGCGCCGGCGCGGCCCGCGTCCCGATACGGTACGGGGCCCGCCCCTGCTCCCTCGTCGTCTGCCGGGGCTGCTGCTGCGGAGACCCCCGCAAGACCCCCGGCACCGACCACGCCGGCCAGCTCGACCGGCTCCGCGCCGCCGCCGCGGCCTCCGGCGGCCGGCTCTCCGTCCGCACCAGCGACTGCCTCGGCGTGTGCGAGCGGGCGAACGTCGTCGTCGTCCAGCCCTCCACCGAGGGCCGCCGGCGCGGCGGCCGGGCCGCCTGGATCGGCTACGCCCTCGACGACGACTGCCTCGACGACATCCTCGCCTGGACCGAGGCGGGCGGACCCGGCCTGGCCCCGCCCCCGGAGACCCTCGCCCTCCAGATGATCGACCCGCCGAAGAACTGAGCCCCCCGGGCCCGGTTCAGAACGCGATCCGGTGCTCGCCCGCGTACACGTTCATGTCCCGTCCGCGCAGGAAGCCGACCAGCGTCAGCCCCGCCTCCGCCGCCAGGTCGACCGCCAGCGAGGACGGCGCGGACACCGCGGCGAGCACCGGGATCCCCGCCATCACCGCCTTCTGCGCCAGCTCGAACGAGGCCCGCCCCGACACCAGCAGCACCGCCCGGTCCAGCGGCAGCAGGTCCTCCCGCAGCGCCCGCCCGACCAGCTTGTCCACCGCGTTGTGCCGGCCGACGTCCTCCCGCACGTCGAGCAGCTCGCCGTCCTCCGAGAAGAGCGCCGCCGCGTGCAGCCCGCCCGTCGTGGCGAAGACCTTCTGCGCCGCCCGCAGCCGGTCCGGCAGCTCCGAGAGCAGCGCGGGGGAGACCCGTACCGGGGGAGCGTCGGCGATCGGGAAGCGGGCCGTCGTCCGCACCGCGTCCAGGCTCGCCTTGCCGCACAGCCCGCACGAGGAGGTCGTGTAGACGTTCCGCTCCAGCGTGATGTCGGGGACGGCGACCCCGGGCGCGAGCTTCACGTCCACCACGTTGTACGTGTTCGCCCCGTCCTCGGTGGCGCCCGCGCAGTACACGACGGTCCGCACGTCCTCGGCGCGCGCCAGTACGCCCTCGCTCACCAGGAAGCCGGTGGCCAGCGCGAAGTCGTCGCCCGGGGTCCGCATGGTGATCGCGATCGGCCGCCCGTTCAGCCGGATCTCCATCGGCTCCTCCGCCACCAGCGTGTCCGGCCGCGCGCTCACCGCGCCGCCGCGGATCCGCGTGACTCGCCGTCGCTCGGTGACCCGTCCCATCGCCGCCGCCTTCGATTCGTTCGGTGTTCCTGCCCCTGACCGTGCCATTCTCCGTCACCCCCGGGCCCCCGGCCCGATCCGGTGCGGCGCCTGACCCCTTGTCGCGGTCGGACAGGCGGCCCGGGGGAATCTTGGTGGTTTACGTCACCGGTTACCCATGAGTCGCTGGCAACACTGGGTGGTTCCTGCCGCTGAACGAACCATCGAGGGGGTCCCGGGATGACGGGCACTCGCATCGCCGCGCTCGGGCACTACCAGCCCGCCAAGGTCCTGACCAACCACGAGCTGGCCGAGCTGGTCGACACGAGCGACGAATGGATCCTCAGCCGGGTCGGCATCCGCACCCGCCACGTCGCCGGCCCCGAGGAGCCCGTCGACGAGCTCGCCGCGCACGCCGCGGGCAAGGCGCTCGCCGCCGCGGGGCTCGCCCCCGGCGACGTCGACTACGTCATCGTCGCCACCTCCACCGCGATCGACCGCTCGCCCAACACCGCCGCCCGGGTCGCCGCCCGCCTCGGCATGGGCTCGCCCGCCACCCTCGACCTCAACGTGGTCTGCGCCGGCTTCACCCACGCGCTCGCCACCGCCGACCACGCGGTCCGGGCCGGGGCCGCCCGCCGCGCCCTCGTCATCGGCGCCGACAAGATGACCGAGATCACCGACTGGACCGACCGCACCACCTGCGTCCTCACCGGCGACGGCGCCGGCGCCGCGATCGTCGAGGCCACCGAGACCGACACCGGCGCCATCGGCCCGGTCCTGTGGGGCTCGGTCCCGGAGATGGGCAACGCCGTCCGCATCGAGGGCACCCCGCCCCGCTTCGCCCAGGAGGGCCAGAGCGTCTACCGCTGGGCCACCCAGAAGCTGCCCGCCCTCGCCCGCGAGACCTGCGCCCGCTCCGGCATCGCCCCCGAGGACCTGGCCGGTGTCGTCCTCCACCAGGCCAACCTGCGGATCATCGAGCCCCTCGCCGCGAAGATCGGCGCCGTCAACGCGGTCGTCGCCCGCGACGTCGTCGACTCCGGCAACACCTCCGCCGCCTCCGTCCCGCTCGCCCTCGCCAAGCTCGTCGAGCGCGGCGAGCTCCCCTCCGGCGCCCCCGTCCTCCTCTTCGGCTTCGGCGGCAACCTCTCCTACGCCGGCCAGGTCGTCCGGATCCCCTGACGCCCGGGACCGCCGGGGCCCGCGCGGGCCGGATCCCCTGAATGCCGGGGCGCGTGCCCCGTTCGGCGGAGCGCCGGGGAGGCCCGGTGGCGGCGCCCCCCGGGCGCCCCTAGCTTCGATCGCGGCGGGACACCGGCGCCGACGGCGCCGGACCCGGACGCGGAGCGGCTCCGCGCCCGCGCCCCGCCGCGAACCGGAGGACCGCATGCGCGCGATACGTACCGCTTCCGCCGCCCTGCTCGCCGCCGCGGCCGTGGCCCTGTCCGCCCCCGCCGCCCCCGCCGACGAGGGCACCGGCCGGAACGTCACCTCCTTCGGCTTCTCCGTCACGCCCCGCACCGTCGCCCCCGGCGGCACGGTGACCCTGACCACCGAGGGCTGCGAGGTGCCGTCGGTGACCGTCACCTCGGGGATCTTCGACACGGTGACCCTCACCGAGGGCCGTCCCGGCACCGCGACCGTCGACGTCGACGCCAAGGCCGGCGCCGAGTACGAGATCGCCTTCGACTGCAAGGGCGAGCGCGGCACCACCACCCTGACCGTCACCGGCGACACCGCCCCGCCCGCCCCCGTCACCCCGGTCGTGCCCGACACCCCCGACGCCCGGGTCGCCCCGCACAAGGGCGTCAAGGCGGGCTTCGGCGCCTCCACCGGCTCCGACGCCCTCGGCGCCGCTGAACTCGCCACCGGCGCCGTCCTCATCGCCGGCGCGCTCGGCGCCGCCGTCGCCCTCACCCGCCGCCGCGGCTCCGCGGGCGGCCGCCCCTGAGACGGCCCCTCCGCCCCGGTGTGACGAGGTCCGGGGCGGAGGGGCGACCAGCACACCCCGAGACGAGGAGGGACCGCGGCGGTGGACAGCGCGTACGGCCGGCGCGGTGCCTGGGGCGTCGTCGCGGTCCTCCTCCTCGTCGGCGTCCACCTCGTCCGCGGCGGTACGCAGCAGCTCACCGCCACCGGCCCGCCGCCGCCCCTCGCCGCCGACGCCCCGGCCCCGGCGGCGCCCCCGCCCCCGGGCCGGCCGGGCCTCCCCGCCGCCGCCCCGCTCGCCGTCACGATCCCCTCGATCGGCGTCGACGCCCCCCTCACCCGGGTCGGCCTGGACGCGGACGGCTGGCTGGAGGCCCCGCCGCCGGAGCACCCCGGCCGGGCCGGCTGGTACGCGGGCGCGGTCACCCCCGGCGAACCCGGCACCGCCGTCGTCACCGGCCACGTCGACACCCCGGCCGGCCCGGCCGTCTTCCACTCCCTCGGCGCCCTCACCCGGGGCCGCACCGTCGAGATCCCCCGCGCCGACGGCCGCACCGCCGTCTTCACCGTCCACGGCGTCGAACTCGTCCCCAAGGACGCCTTCCCCGCCGACCGCGTCTACGCCTCCACCGGCGCCCCCGAACTCCGCGTGATCACCTGCGGCGGCCCCTACGCCCCCGCCACCGGCTACACCGGCAACGTCGTCGTCTCCGCCCGCCTCACCGCCGTCCGCTGACCTGACGTATTCCGGACACGGGCTGGCCTGGACCAACCCCCCGGGGCCACCCTGGTCCCCGGAGCAGGCGTCGGGGGGCGCCTCGCTCCCGGCCGCCACGGCGGCATCCCCGGGGATGGGCGGTCCCCGTGCGCCCGGTCACGACCCGGGGTCCACCGGCGCACGGGACCGCTCCCTCCCGCCACCCCGCGACTGACCACGGAAAACGCCGGTGAAAGCGCCCGCGAACCCCTGGTAGAGTTATCCATGTCGCCGCGGGGAACACCCCCGGGAACGACACACACCCTGTCCGGGTGGCGGAATGGCAGACGCGCTAGCTTGAGGTGCTAGTGCCCTTTATCGGGCGTGGGGGTTCAAGTCCCCCCTCGGACACCGCGAAGCAGGCCGGTCGATCTCGTATCGACCGGCCTGCTCGTCTGTCCGCGCTTCGGGGGAGGGGAGCGGCTGATGTCGCGCGCGTCCAGGTTCGACCAGCGGGCCACGGCACTCGTGGAGCTCCGCGGGCTGCGGCACGAGCACGAACTGTTCGAGGAGGCGCTGGCCGCGCGGGGCTGGCCGGTCCTGGAGCGGCAGGGCAGGGAGCCGGCCGGTTTCGCCGAGCGCCGCGTCCGCTACCTGATCGAGGCCCGCTTCCCCGGCAGCCGGTTCAACGCCACGGCGGGCGCCCGGCAGCGCATCGAGCTGATCGGCGACGAACTCGGCCTCGACCTCCAGGTGCCGGCCGTGGAAGGCGTCGCCCGCGCCCCCAGGGAGCTGCCGAGGTGGTATGTCTACGAGCGCCCCGAGGCCCCCGCGGGGACGGGCCCGGCGGCCCGGGCGCGCGGCCGGTTCGCGCTCTGGTGCGCCGAGCGGGCCGGCACCCGGGACACGGGCCGGCTGGTCACGGCGGCGACCCCGCAGGCCGCCCGGTGGCTGGCCGCCCGGCCGCTGCCCGGCACGCCCGCGCAGCGGGGCGAGGTGGCGGTGCGCCGCTCCCTGGGCGCCGCGCCCACCCCGGCGTCCGGCACGGGCGACCGCCGTGAGTCGGCGCGCCTGCTGACCCGTCTCCTCGCTTTCGCGCTCCTGGGCTTCGTGCTGGGCGCGCGCCTCATGGACGTCCGGCTCGTCCAGGGCCGCTGGTCGTGGGCGAGCACGGTGCTGCTCGCGGCGGCCGCCGCGGGGGCGGCGTTCGTCCTGGGCCGCTCCCCGCGCGGCGCCCCCGGCCCCGCGCGGGCGCCCGCCCCGGGTGCCGACACCGGCTCGGCCGCCGTCGGCGCCGTGCTCGTGGTGTTCGCCGCCGGGCTGGGCGCCTTCACCGCGTGGAAGGCGCCGGACCCGGGGATCGGGGCCCCCGCCATCCTGGTCCTGCTGCTGGTGGCGGTCGTGGTGAACGGCCTGCGGCTGCTGGTGCGGCAGTGGAGCTGGCAGCGGGTGGCCCCCTGGCTGCTGCCCGCCCTGATCCCGCTCGGCTTCGGCCTGCTGCCCGGTGTGGGCACGGCCGTGCACGTCATGTACCTGGACGCCTTCGGCGTCGACCTGGAGGACGTGGAGATTCCGAGGGCCCATCAGTTCCTGGCGATGGCCAAGCTGACCCTCTGCCTCAGCCTGTGGTTCCTGGCTCCCGGCCTGCTGGGCTACATGAAGCACTTCCACTGGCACGTCAGGGACCGCCTGTTCGGCAACTCCGTGGTGCTCGTGGTGAGCATCGTGCTGGTGGTCACGGGCTTCCTCGGGGCCGGCCTGCTGGCGGCGGCCCGGGCCGGCGAGCGGGCGGTCGCCGCCGCCGGCGCGGGCCGCACCCCCGCGAGCTACTACGGGATCGAGCCCGAGTGGGTGTGCCTCGCCCCGGTCGGCGAACCGGCGGACGTCCCGGTGGACGGCGGCGTCCTGGACCCGGCGCGGCCCTATCTCAAGCTCGGCGACTCCGGCGGCGTGGTGGTGGTCTGGGACGCCGGGGAGAAGGCGGCCCTGAAGATCCCGCTGGAGCGGCTGCGCGTCGCCCCGGCGGACTCCGCGCGCGTCACGTGCGGGACGGACGGCCCGGAGGGCTAGCCCTTCCGCGCCACCACCAGCCGGCAGTTCGGGCTGCCGTCCGGGCGGGTGCCGAAGGCGGTCAGGGGCTGGTGGGTGACGGTGAAGCCGGTCTCCTCCAGGCGGGCGCGGACGTCGGCGAGGCGGAAGGTGCGGTAGTACATGACGAACGGCGGGCGCAGGACCGCGTTGCGCAGGCGCATCGCCGCGTCGAAGGCCCAGAGGGTCCAGTAGGCGCGGGAGCCGACCGGGGGCGGGGCCGGGAGCGGGAAGGCGAGGAGGCCGCCGGGGCGGAGGGAGGCGTGGATCTGGGCGAAGAGGGTGCGCTGGGCGGCCGGGAGGAAGTGGCCGAAGGCGCCGAAGCTGACGGCCAGGTCGAAGGCCGGGGCGAAGGGGAGGGCCAGGGCGTCGGCGCGGACCAGGGTCGCGGCGGGGTGCCGGCGGCGGGCCTCGGCCAGCATGTTCGTACTGAGGTCGACGCCGGTGACGCGGCCCGAGCAGACCGCGCGGAGGACGGGGAGGCCGGCGCCGGTGCCGCAGCAGACGTCCAGGCCCGACGCGAAGGGGCCCAGTTCCTCCAGGGCGCGGGTCACCGCCGCGAGGATCCGGTCCGGGGTGCGGAACGGGGTGGCGTCGAACTTGGGCGCGAGGAGGTCGTAGCCGTGCTCGACCGAGGAGAGCGCCTGCCTTGTCAGTTCGCGGAGGGTCGGGCCCTGCGGGGTGAACATGGGGCCGACTCTACGCAGCCGGGGGCCCGGAGCGTCACAGGGCGCTGCGCACCTGCGGCGCCGGCCACGCCGGGGCGATCCCGGTGAGCTGGCAGGCGAGCAGGTAGAGGGGGATCGGCGGGGTGTAGGGCGAGGTGCCGTCCGGGTGGTGGATCAGGCGCGGGCCGCGGTCGGGGATCTCGGCGCCGGGGGCGTAACAGGCGGGCAGCGGCCAGACCAGGTCGAGGTCGGAGCCGGCCGGGACGAGCCACCACCACCAGTCGGCGTCGGCGTACACGCAGCCCTTGGCGGGGAGCCGGGAGAGGATCTTGAAGCCGAAGCGGGCGGGGACGCCCACGGCGTCGCAGCCGAGTCCGGCGGACAGGCCGGCCGGGACCGCGAGGCGGGTGGCGGTGACGGCGGGGGCGCGGCCGGGGCCGTTCTCGGGGGACCTGCGGGCGCGCGGGACGAGCAGGGTCGCCATGGACTTCAGCACGGTTCCCCCAGGCCGTGGGCGAGCTCCGCCCAGACGGTCTGGGCGGTGCCGTGGCCGGTGCGCTCGGCGCCCCAGGCCGCGCACAGCGCGTCGACGATGAGGAGGCCGCGGCCGCGTTCCTCCGCGCCGCAGTCGCGGATCCGGGGGCCGGCGGGGCCGCCCTCGTCGCGGACGGCGATCCGGAGGGCGGTGGCGCCCTCGCGGAGTTCGCAGACGATCCGGCCGCTCGCGGTGTGCAGCACCGCGTTGGTGACCAGCTCGGAGACGACCAGCGCGGCCGTGTCGCGTATCTCGGGTCCGCAGCCCCAGAGGATCAGCCGTTCCTCGGTGAGGCGGCGGGCGCGGCCCACCGACTCGGTGCGGGCGGGCAGCTCGAAGGCGAAGCGGTGGCGGGGGTCGTGGTGCAGGGGGCCGCGGGGCAGCGGGGCGTGAGGGTGCGGGCCGTGGCCCAGGGGATCGTGGCGGTGCTGGGGGCGCTGGGTCATGACTCGGGGGCTCATGAGACCTGAGGGCTGCGCGTTACCAGAAGCCACGACCGGTTCCTCACAACAGTGGGCAGGACTGCCGTACGTCGCTGTCACCGGGCTTCGTGGGCGGACCGGCGGCAGTCCGTACTGGTTCACCGGAACACTGTCCTCCTGACTCGGACACTTGGCAAGTGGCACTCTGAAAATTGCAGAGTGCCGTGTTCTCTCTGGCCGGGCTTCGTGGCACACTCGTCGAAACAGCGCGTCGGGGAGGTCTGAGAGTGAGCGAGCCGCGGTCCGCCCCCACGGTGGGACAGGTCGTCCTCGGCAAGCGTCTGCAGGATCTGCGCGAGCGGGCGGGCCTCAAGCGCGAGGAGGCCGCCAAGGTCCTCCACGTCGCCCCGGCCACGGTCCGCCGCATGGAGACCGCCGAGGTCGCGCTGAAGATCCCGTACGTCCAGCTGCTGCTGGAGGCGTACGGCGTCACCGGGCCCGAGGCGGAGGCGTTCCTCGCCCTCGCCGAGGAGGCCAACCTGCCCGGCTGGTGGCAGCGCTTCCACGACGTGCTGCCCGGCTGGTTCTCCATGTACGTCAGCCTGGAGGGGGCCGCGAGCCTCATCCGGGCCTACGAACCCCAGTTCGTCCCCGGTCTGCTCCAGACCGAGGAGTACGCCCGCGCCATTCTGCGCAGCGGGGCGGTCGGCGGCGGCGGTGACGCCGCGCGGGAAGAGGACATCGATCGGCACGTGGCCCTGCGGATGGAGCGCCAGTCCCTGCTGACCAGGGAGGACGCCCCGAAGTTCTGGGTCATCATGGACGAGACGGTGTTCCGCCGGCCGGTCGGCGACGGGCCCGAGGTGATGCGCGACCAGCTCGACCGGCTGCTCGAAGTCTCCGAGCTGCCGAACGTCACCCTGCAGATCGCGGAGTTCGCGTCCGGCCACCACCCCGGCACGTACGGTCCGTTCGTCCTCTTCCGCTTCGCCGTGCCCGAACTCCCGGACATGGTCTACAGCGAGTACCTGACCGGCGCCGTCTACCTCGACGCGCGCCCCGAGGTGGCGTCCCACCTGGAGGTCATGGACCGCATGGCGGCGCAGGCCGCGACTGCACAACGCACGAAGGAGGTCCTCCGGGACCTCCGCAAGGAGCTGTGAATGGATCGCATATACAACGGCATGCCCGCCGCGGAGCTCGGTGCCGAGGGATGGCACAAGCCCTGGAGCGGCGGGAACGGGGGCAACTGCGTGGAGGCCATGAAGCTGGCCGACGGCAGGGTCGCCGTGCGACAGTCCGCAGACCCTGAAGGACCCGCCCTCATCTACACCCACGGGGAGATCGCCGCGTTCATCGCGGGGGCCAAATCCGGTCAGGCCGATTTCCTGCTCACCTGACCCTTCCGCACCACCCCTACCGTCACGTAACTCTTGTAGCAGCGCCACCCGTTCGTCCCGACCAGGAGAGCCGACGATGACCCAGGAACCCGCGTCCGCCCGCAGCGAGATCCGGATCGACACCAGCAAGCCGCATCCCGCGCGGATGTACGACTGGTTCCTGGGCGGCAAGGACAACTACCCCGTCGACGAGGAGATGGCCCGCCAGCTCCTCACCGTCGACGCCCGGGGCCGCGACATGGCCCGGGTCAACCGCGCCTTCATGCACCGCGCCATCCGCTGGCTCAGCGCCCACGGCGTGCGCCAGTACCTGGACATCGGCACCGGGATCCCGACCGAGCCCAACCTGCACCAGATCGCGCAGGAGGCCGCGCCGGAGTCCCGGATCGTCTACTGCGACAACGACCCGATCGTGCTCGCGCACGCGGCCGCGCTGCTGCGCTCGACCCCCGAGGGGGCCACCGAGTACATCCAGGCGGACGCCCGCGACCCCGAGACCATCCTCGAACGGGCCGGAAAGGTCCTTGACTTCGACCGGCCCATCGCGCTGTCGATGCTGGCCCTGCTCCACTTCCTGGGCGACGAGGACGGCGCCCACGACATCGTCGCCAAGCTCGTCGACCAGCTCGCCCCGGGCAGCTACCTCGTCCTCTCGCACGTCACCGGGGACTTCGACCCCGAGGGCGCGGCGAAGGCCGTCGGCATGTACAAGGCCCGCGGCCTGACCCTGCGGCCCCGCTCGCGCGACGAGCTGGCCGAGTTCTTCGCCGGCCTGGAGCTCGTCGAGCCCGGCGTGTCCCTTACCGCCGAGTGGCACCCGGAGCTCGGCGAGCCGGTGCCGGTCCAGGGCGACGACCCGATCCCGGGCTGGGCCGCCGTGGCCCGCAAGCCCTGACCCGTCCACGCGTCACGGGGGAAGGCCCGCGGGCCTTCCCCCGTCCGTCTCACGCCCGCAGGTACGCGAGCCCCGGGTGCACGGCCGCGTAGCCGTCGAGCAGCCGCCGGGCCACGCCCACCGAGTCCACCAGCGGGTGCAGCGCGAAGGCCTTCACCGCGGTCGCCCGCGCGCCGCTCTCCGCCGCCGCCAGCACCTCCCGCTCCACCGCCTTCACCGCCGACACCAGCCCCATGGCGTGGTGCGGCAGCGGGTCCACCGCCACCGGGCGGGCGCCGCCCGCGTCCACCAGGCAGGGCACCTCGACCACCGCGTCCGCGTCGAGGCCCGGCAGCGCCGACCCGTTGCGCACGTTCAGGATCAGCGTGGCCCGCTCGCCGCGCGCGATCGCCCGCATCAGCGCCAGCGCCACCCGCTCGTAGCCGCCCGGCTCCAGGTCCTCCTCCGCCCGGTCGCCGGCGCCGGCCGCCTCCCGGTTGTGCGCCATGTAGGTCGCCTCGCGGTCGGCCAGCGTGCGCCGCCAGGCGTCCAGGGCCCGCACCTCCGGCCGGCCGGCCTCCGCGTAGAAACCGGCCTGCTGGTCCAGGAGGTACGCGCCCCGGGTCTTCTCCGCGCCCCGGTAGGAGGCGACCGCCTCCCGGTTGAAGTAGTAGTAGTGCAGGTACTCGTTGGGCACCGCGCCCAGCGACCGCAGCCACTCGGCGCCGAAGAGCTTCCCCTCCTCGAAGGAGCCGAGCAGCGCCTCGTCGGCGAGGAGCCGGGGCAGCTCGTCCCGCCCGTCCACCCGCAGCCCGCGCAGCCACCCCAGGTGGTTGAGGCCCGCGTAGTCGATCCACACCCGGTCCGGGTCCGCGCCGAGGACCCGGGCGACCCGGCGGCCGAGGCCCACCGGGGAGTCGCAGATGCCGACGACCCGGTCGCCCAGCACCCGGGACATCGCCTCCGTCACCATCCCGGCCGGGTTGGTGAAGTTGATGACCCACGCGTCCGGGGCGAGCGCGGCGATCCGGCGGGCGATCGCGACGGCGACCGGCACGGTCCGCAGGCCGTACGCGATCCCGCCCGCGCCCACGGTCTCCTGGCCGAGGACCCCCTCGGCCAGCGCCACCCGCTCGTCGGCCGCCCGGCCCTCCAGACCGCCGACCCGGATCGCCGAGAAGACGAAGTCCGCCCCGCGCAGCGCCTCGTCGAGGTCGGTGGTGGCCGTGACGGCGGGCGCGTCCGGCACCCCCTCGGCCTGTTCGGCGAGGACCCGTGCGATGGCCGCCAGCCGGCCGGCGTCGAGATCGTGCAGGGTGACACGGGTGATCCGCCCCTCGGCGTGGTCACCGAGCAGCGCGCCGTACACCAGCGGTACCCGGAACCCGCCGCCTCCGAGAATCGTCAGTCGCATGGCCCGTACGCTACTCGGCCGCCCCCGCCGGACGGCCCGGACCGGACCGGGCGTCCACGCCGCCGTCCGCATCCCGGGCAGCGGGGCTGAGGGAGAATGAGGGCATGTCCCGACGCAAGACCCGCCCCCGCACCTCCGCCCCGGCCGTCACCGCCGACACGCCCTGCCCCTGCGGCCTCGACGCCGCGTACGGCGCCTGCTGCGGCCGCTTCCACGGCGGCACGGCGGGCACCGCGCCCACCGCCGAACTCCTGATGCGCTCCCGCTACAGCGCCTTCGCCGTCGGGGACGCGGCCTACCTGCTGCGCACCTGGGCCCCCGAGACCCGTCCCCGCACCCTCGACCTCGACCCCGGCACGCGCTGGACGGGCCTGGAGATCCTGGACACGACCGGGGGCACCGCTTTCCACCAGACCGGCACCGTGACCTTCCGGGCCCGGTACGCGCACGGCGGCGAGGCCGGCGCGCTGCACGAGCGCAGCCGCTTCGCCCGTCACGACGGCGCCTGGGTGTACGTCGACGGCGACTTCCCCGACGACTGACCCGCCCCGCGGGCGCCTACCAGACGAGGACCCCGCCGTTCACCTCCCGGGCGCGGTGGGCGGCGGCGACGATGTTGCCGAAGCGGGCGGTGACGTACTCCACCGTGTAGCCGCTGTGGCCGGCGAGGGCGGCCAGGTGCGGGCGGACCGCCTCGCACTCGGCCAGGAACTCCCCGAGCTCCTCGGGCCGCACGCGCAGGTCGTCGCCGTCGAGGAGCGGGAAGAACCGCGCGCCGAGGGCGCGCATCGCGGGGGATCCCCACAGCGCGGTGCGGCTCCGCTCGAAGCCCGCCAGCTCGCGGCCGTGCGGCGGGTCCTCCAGCAGGCGCTCGGTTCCGTCGGCGTCGACGACGAAGGTGTGGACGAGAAGGCTCATGGGCCGATCCTCGTGCCCCGGCCCCGTTCCGGCCAGCGCTTTTCGGCCGGGGCCTCACCCGCGCGCGGCGACCGCCGCCCGGTCGTCCCGGCGGCCCACCGGGAGGCCGGTGGAGAGGTCCTCGGCCACGGCCTTCTTGGCGATGGCGTCGGCGGCGGCGCGGAGTTCGGGGCCGCTGGGGCGGTCGCCCTCCCCCTCCAGGCGGTCGGCGAGCCAGTCGCCCCAGGTGCGGGTGATGAGCTCGGCCTCGCGGGCGCCGGCCGGCGTGTGCGAGAGCAGGTTGCCGTCGCGGGTGAGGAAGCCCTCGTCGACCATCCGGTCGAACACGGGCAGGACGACCTCGGGCGGCACCCGCCGGCCCGCCGCGATGAGCCCGAGGCTCGCGTGCCCGACCGTCCGCGTGTACAGCTCCACCTGCATGACCGCCCAGGCGCCGGCCGTGTCGAGGCGGGTGTCGGAGCCGGCGACGATCCGGCGGGCGGTGGCCATGTCGATCCGGCGCAGCAGCCGTCCCACCGCGAGTTCGAGCAGTTTCGCGGAGTCGCCGCTGGTCGTGGGGGAGGCGAAGCCCTCGCCCATGTCGGGGGCGGCCTCCCGGACCGAGTCGCGCAGCTTCACCTGCTTGAGGAAGAGGGCGACGACGAAGCCGACGACGGCGACGGGCACGGTCCACAGGAAGACGGTGTGCAGGGTGTCGGCGTAGGCCCGCACGATCGGTTCGGCGACGCCGCCGGGCAGGGCGTGGACCCCGGCCGGGCTCTGCGCGGCCTTCGCGACCGTCTCCGGCGGGATGCCGACCGGCCCGCCGAGGACGGACGCCTCGGCGACCCCGGTGGTGAGGTTGGGCTTCAGGGCGTTGGCGTAGATGGTGCCGAAGACGGCGGTGCCGAAGGAGCTGCCCAGGGTGCGGAAGAAGGTGACGCCGGAGGTGGCGGTGCCGAGGTCGGCGTAGTCGACGGTGTTCTGCACGGCGATCGTCAGGACCTGCATGCACAGGCCGATGCCGAGGCCGAGGACGAACATGTACAGCGACTCCAGCCAGGCGCCGGTGGACTCGTCCATCAGCGAGAGCAGGAAGAGCCCGATCCCCATGACGGCGCAGCCGACGACGGGGAAGATCCGGTAGTGGCCGGTCTTGCTGACCACGTTGCCGCTGTAGATCGAGGCGATGAGCAGGCCGACGACCATCGGCAGCGTCCGGATGCCGGAGACCGTCGCCGAGTCCCCGTCCACGTACTGGAGGTAGGTCGGCAGGAAGGTCATCGCGCCGAGCATCGCGAAGCCGACGACGAAGCTGAGCACCGAGCAGACGGTGAAGACCGGGTTGCGGAACAGCCGCATGGGCAGCATGGGTTCGGCGGCCCGGGTCTCCGCCCAGCAGAAGAGGCCGAGGGCGATCAGGCCGCCGGCGAAGAGCCCGATGATGACGCCGGAGCCCCACGCGTACTCGTTGCCGCCCCAACTGGTCGCCAGGATCAGGGCGCTGGAGCCGATCGCGACCAGCGCGATGCCGAGGTAGTCGATCACCGGACGGCTCGCCGAGCGGACCGAGGGGATCGTCCGGGCGGCGGCGATGACGACCAGGATCGCGATCGGCACGTTGACGTAGAAGGCCCAGCGCCAGCTCGCGTGGTCGGTGAACAGGCCGCCGAGCAGCGGCCCGATGACCGTCGAGACGCCGAACACGGCGCCGATCGCGCCCTGGTACTTGCCGCGTTCGCGCAGCGGGATGACATCGGCGATCAGCGCCATCGAGGTGACCATGAGGCCGCCGGCCCCGATGCCCTGGAGACCGCGCCAGACGATCAGCAGGGTCATGTTGGTGGCGAGGCCGCAAAGAAACGAGCCGGTGATGAAGACGACCGCCGAGATCTGGAAGACCACCTTGCGGCCGAAGAGGTCGCCGAACTTGCCGACCAGGACCGTCGCCACGGTCTCGGCGAGGAGGTAGGAGGTGACGACCCACGACATGTGGGCGGCGCCCCCGAGGTCCGCGACGATCGTGGGCAGGGCGGTGCCCACGATCGTCTGGTCGAGCGCGGCCAGGAGCACGCCGAGCATGATCGTGCCGAACACGATGTTGCGGCGGCGGCCGTCGAGGACGGGCGGTGCGGGCGCGGCCGGGGCCGCGGGGGCTGCGTCGCTGGTCGTGGTCACCTTCGCAGCGTCACACCGGGCCGGTGCCGCTGCCCGTGGGGCACCGCCGAACGGGCGACGTCCTCAGGGGCGTACGGGCAGGCTGGGGTGGTGCTTGGCCAGGATCTTGTTGGCCCGGGCGAGGGCGGCCAGCGCGTGCTCGCGGTCGGCCCGGTCCTCCGCGCACAGCGGCCCGCGGAAGCGGTAGACCTCGCGCGCCGCGCAGTCCGCCTCGATCTCCGCCTGGAGGACGTGCGCGGGCAGGCAGGAGCCGATGAGGGCGGCCACGCGGTCGGGGATCGGGACGGGTACGAGGGGGGATGGCGAGGCGATCACGGGTCAGTCCTAGCGGTTCGTGGGGGTGGACGGGAAGGGCTCTCACCTCCATACGTACCGGATGGCGGGAGCGGTTCCGGTTCGGCCCCGGCGCCGGTGTGCGACGGGGGCGCCCGGCCCCGCCGGCGCGCGCGGGCGCACCCGTCCCCCGCCGTCCGGCCGGGGTGATCGCGCTCGCCGGCGTTCTCGCAGGTACGGGGCGCGG
>NZ_JBEZUZ010000125.1:0-17560 GCF_040636735.1 Streptomyces sp. NPDC035033
GGCGCACTCGGCCAGCACGAACTTGGTGTTCTGGAACGCCGCCACGGGCTGCCCGAAGACGATGCGCTCCTGGACGTACGCCTTCGCGCCGGCCGGTCGCCGGAGCCCGGAGCGGCTCGGCGGCCGAGGAGTTGGCCGTCAGGTAGGCGATGAAGACGTCGAGGTCCGACGCGCCGACCAGCTTGTTCGTGCCGGAGGCCAGGGCCGGGAAGCCGTCGCCGCCGCCCGTGAGGAACTCGTTCATCGCGACCCGGTAGGTCTTCGACGGGTCGATCGGCTCGCCGTTCAGCCGCACCGAGCCGACCACGATCCGGTCGGCGCCCGTCTTCCTCATGTCCAGGGTGTAGGCGACGTTCTTCGACACCTGGAGGATCTTCGGAGCCGCCAGGTTGGCGCCGCTGACCTGCTGCTGGAGCGCGGTGATCAGCTGGGCGCCGGTCAGGTCGACCACGGTCATCATGTTGGTGAACGGCTGGACCGTGTACGCGTCGCGGTAGGTCACCACGCCGTCCTCCCGCTTGGTCAGCGGTGCGCGGACGCCGCCCGGGTTCATCAGCGCGAGCTGGGCGCCGCCCTTGTCGGCCGGGGCCATGCCCGCCAGCTGCGCGTCGGCGATCAGGTTGCCCAGCGGCTTCTCGTACACGCCCGCGTCGAGGGGGTTCTCGATGCTCTCGGCGATGTGGCCGACGGGGCGGTTCGCGATCGGCGCGGCCAGGACGTTCCAGCGCTCGATCAGGCTCCGGATGTCGCCGGCCGGCTCCACGTCACGGGTGACGACGTGGTTGGCGGAGGCGACGGCGGTGCGGACGATGTCCTTCGTCCGGCGGTCGTAGGTGAGCGTCGTGTCGGTGTAGAGCCGGCCGAAGGAGGCCGCCGACGTCACCGTGCGCGGCTTGCCCGCCGGGTCCGGGATCGTGCACGCGTACGCCTGGTGGGTGTGGCCGGTGACCAGCGCGTCGACCTGCGGGGAGACGTTCTTCGCGATGTCGACGATCGGGCCGGAGATGCCGGCGCCGGCACCCGGGGTGTCGCAGTCGTAGTTGTACGCGCCGGAGGCCGGCATGCCGCCCTCGTGGAGCAGGGCGACGATCGACTTGACGCCCTTGCGCTCCAGCTCCTTGGCGTACTTGTTGATCGTCTCGACCTCGTCGCCGAACTTCAGGCCCTTGATGCCCTCGGCGGAGACGATGTTCGCCGTCCCTTCGAGCGTGACGCCGATGAAGCCGATCTTGACGCCGTCGCGCTCCCAGACGAAGTACGGGTCGAGCAGCGGCTTGCCGCTCTTCTCGTCCGTCACGTTGGCCGCGAGGTAGGGGAAGTCCGCCCCCTCGAAGGTCCTGCCCTCCTCGAAGCAGCCCTCGGTCGGGTGGCAGCCGCCGTTCTGCATGCGGGCCAGCTCGCGCGCGCCCTCGTCGAACTCGTGGTTGCCGACCGAGCTCACGTCGAGCTCCAGCTCGTTCAGCGCCTCGATGGTCGGCTCGTCGTGGAACAGGCCGGAGAGCAGCGGCGAGGCGCCGATCATGTCGCCCGCGGCGGCGGTGATGGAGTACCGGTGCCCCTCGCGGGCCTGCCGCAGGTGCGTGGCCAGGTACTCGGCGCCGCCGACGCCGTTGAGGGTCTCGGTCGTCCCGTCCTCCTTGAGGCGGGTGAGCCGGCCCGCGGAACCGGTCGGCGGCTCCAGGTTGCCGTGGAGGTCGTTGAAGGACAGCAGCTGGACGTCGACCAACCGGCCCCAGCCCTTGCCGTTGGTCCCGCCCGCGGCGGCCTCGGCCGCGTCCTGCGAGGCGCCCGCCGGCAGCGCGGCGACGAGCGCCCCGACCGTCGCCAGCCCCGCGCCGGCGGCCAGAATCCGCCGCCCGGCCTTGTTCTTCCCGCGCTTCACTGCCATCGCTCCCGTGGTCCCCTTTGCCCTTGCCCGTTTCGCGGCTTTGATCGTTCCCCCGTCTGCGGACGCAGCCTAAGGTCAACGCGCGTAGCGCAACAGGGGGTAGCGGGTTACAAGTCGGAGGCGCTCTACCCTCGTCCCATGACTTCCGACGCGGCACCCGCCCTCGAACCGGGACGGCAGATCCAGACGTACGACGAGCTCACCCCCGAGCAGGTCCAGGAGGTCATGGACCTGCTCGCGGCCGCGGACGGCGCCGACGGCGTGCACGCGGTCTCCGAACAGGGCCGCCTCTACCTCCGCCACGGCCGGCGCGAGGGGGTGCGCCACTTCCTCCTCACCGTCGGCCCCCGCCTCCACGGCTACGCCCAGTTGGAGGAGACCGACCCGGTCGAGGCCCCGGCCGCCGAACTGGTCGTCCACCCCGACCAGCGCGGCCGCGGCCACGGACGCGCCCTCGGCAGCGCCGTCCTCGCCGCCTCCGGCAAGCGGCTGCGGGTCTGGGCGCACGGCGGCAAGCCCTCCGCCCGCCACCTCGCCCAGGTCCTCGGCCTCACCCTCTTCCGCGAACTGCGCCAGCTGCGCCGCCCGCTCTCCCCCCTGGACATCCCCGAGCCGGTCCTGCCCGAGGGCGTCACGATCCGCACCTTCGTGCCCGGCCAGGACGACGCGGCCTGGCTCGCGGTCAACGCGGCCGCCTTCGCCCACCACCCCGAGCAGGGCTCGCTGACCCAGCGGGACCTGGACGACCGGATCGCGGAGCCGTGGTTCGACCCGAAGGGCTTCTTCCTCGCGGAGGACGCCGGGGGCCGGCTGATCGGCTTCCACTGGACGAAGGTGCACGCCGAGGAGCGGCTCGGCGAGGTGTACGTGGTCGGGATCCTGCCGGAGGCGCAGGGCGGCGGCCTCGGCAAGGCCCTCACCGCGACGGGCCTGCGGCACCTGGCGGCCCAGGGGCTGCCGACGGCGATGCTGTACGTGGACGCCGACAACACGACGGCGGTGCGGGTCTACGAGGGGCTGGGCTTCCGGACCCACGAGGTGGACCTGATGTACCGCTCGGAGTCGTGACGTCGGGGGCTCCCGCAACTGCTGTTTCCCAGGGGGCGGTTGACACCGCCCCCTTCCTTCCACCACCCTTTCACTACTTGATTAGTGAAAGGGTGGTGGAAGGGACGTGGTCGAGTACCGCATCGACCGGCGCAGCGGCGTCGCCACCTACCTCCAGATCGTCCAGCAGACGAAACAGGCCCTCCGGATGGGCCTCCTGGAGCCGGGCGACCGACTGCCCACCGCACGCGAGGTCGTCGAGGCGACGGCCATCAACCCGAACACGGTCCTCAAGGCCTACCGCGAACTCGAACGCGAAGGACTCGTCGAGGCCCGCCGCGGCCTCGGCACCTTCGTCCGCGCCACGCTCGGCACCACCACCCCCGCCGACTCCCCCCTCCGGGGCGAGCTCGACGCCTGGGCCCGCCGAGCCCGCGCCGAAGGACTGGGCCGCGAGGACGTGGCGGCGCTCTTCACCGCCGTACTGACACAGCACTTCGAGGGGGACGACGAAAAGTGACCACCACGACCGCCGAGGGGACCGCCCTGCGGGCGGACCGCCTGGGCAAGAAGTACGGCGGACGGAGGGGCGGCTGGGCGCTGCGGGAGTGCGCCTTCGCCCTGCCCGCCGGCCGGATCTGCGCCCTCGTCGGCCCCAACGGCGCCGGCAAGTCCACCCTCCTCGCCCTCGCCGCCGGCCTGCTCCGCCCCACCGAGGGCACCCTCGCCGGCCCCGCCCGCGAGGACCTGGCCTACGTCGCCCAGGCCAAGCCGCTGCACCCCCGGCTCTCCGTCGCCGACACCCTCCGCATGGGCCGCGAACTCAACCCCGGCCGCTGGGACGACGCCGCCGCGCTCCGGGTCGTCGAGGGCGGCGGCTTCTCCTCCGACACCCTCGTCCACCACCTCTCCGGCGGGCAGCGCACCCGCGTCGCCCTCGCGCTCGCCCTCGGCAAGCGCGCCGGACTCCTGCTCCTCGACGAGCCGATGGCCGACCTCGACCCGCTCGCCCGCCACCAGCTGATGGGCCTACTCATGTCCGACGCGGCCGAACGCGGCACGACCGTCGTCATGTCGTCGCACATCCTCACCGAGCTGGAGGGCGCCTGCGACCACCTGATGCTGCTCGCCGGCGGCCGGATCCGCCTCGACGGCGCCGTCGACGACCTGCTCGCCGCGCACGCCCTGCTCCGGGGCCCGGTCGCCGACCTCGCCCCGCACACGGTCGTCGACTCCCGCACGACGGGCCGTCAGCTCACCGCCCTGGTCCGCCGCGAGGGCCCCGTCGAAGGCCCCTGGGAGACCTCCGAGCCGTCCCTGGAGGAACTCCTCCTCGCCCACCTGCGCCACCCCGAAGGAGCCCCCGCATGAGCACCCTCACCCTCAAGGGCCCCGCCTGGGTGACGGTCCGCCAGTACCGGCGGACGCTGTGGCTCGCGGGCGCGGCGGTCGTCCTCGCCTTCGCCGTGATCGGCGGGCTGAGGATCTGGGCGGCGCAGCACCCGGTGACCACCGCGAAGGACGGATCCTGGGTCGCGCCGGACGACGGCGACGGATACCTGATGCTCCGCTGGCTCCTGGAGTACGTGGGCGCCGCCGCCGTCCTGCTGCCGATCGCCGTCGCCGCCCTGGTCGCGGGCCCGATGGTGGCGCGCGAGTACGAGTCGGGGACGTACCAGCTCTCCCTCACCCAGTCCGTGAGTCCGGTCGCCTGGCTCCGCTCCAAGCTCTCCGTCGCGACCGGCGTCGCGTTCCTCGTCGCCCTCGCCGTGACGGGCATCTTCTGGTTCGGCCGGATCGGGGTGCAGGAGGGATGGGACTACTTCTGGGCAGAACCGGGCCCCTACACGACGACCGGCTTCACCGCCTTCGCCCATCTCCTCGCCGCCGTCGCCGTCGGCGCCCTGGTCGGCCAGCTGGTCCGCCGCACCCTCCCCGCCATGGCCGTCACGATGCTGATCACGGGCCCGCTGACGCTCGCCTTCACCGCGTACCGCTGGTCCATCCTGCCGACGGAGAGGATCACCGGACCCCTCGGCACGCCCCTCTCACTGCCGGAGAAGGAGGACCTCCACATGGACTCCGGCCTGCTCACCTCCTCCGGCGCCCGCTTCGACCAGACGATCTGCTGGGACCAGGCGAACCGGACGCCCGGCTCGGACACCCAGCAGGGCCTGTGGGAGAAGGTGCAGACCCAGTGCCAGGCCGAGCACGGCGTCACCACGCAGTTCGTCGACTACCACCCCGAGTCCCACTACTGGCCCACCCAGCTCATCGAGACCGGCATCGTCCTCGCCCTCGCCGCCCTCGCGGCCTTCGCCGCCTTCCGGGTGCTCCGCGCCCGGCACCCGTAGCGGCTCTTCACCCGGACGGGTGAATCGGGGGCGGGGCCCGGTCACAGGCCCCGCCCCCGATTCCCGTACGACATGTCGTCGTCACCCGCCATTCAGACGCGCTTGCGACGCTCACGCAATGAAGCGATCCGTGATCACTCCCGGCGGGGCCTCCTCCCCGGGAAGACTCCCCAAGGGGAGGCTGCCCTCCCCCACGGCCCGCTCCGACGCGCCCGAGCGCCCCTTCACGCGGAAGAATGGGGCCATGAGCCAGCAGCCCGCCGAGGTCCCGGTCCAGACCTCCGCCACCGCGTCCCCGCAGCCGTCCCTGGGTTCCATAGCGGCCCACCGCCCGCACGCCGCCCCCGAGGCCGCGGACGGCCTCGGCACCGGCATCGGCGCCGACCTCGACATGGGCCTCGACGCCGAGATCGACGCGTACGAGGGCGACGAGGGCGACGGCGACGACGGCTCCCGGGAGCTCCCCCAGGGCCGCTTCCTCGACCGCGAGCGCAGCTGGCTCGCCTTCAACGAGCGCGTCCTCGAACTCGCCGAGGACCCCACCACGCCCCTCCTGGAGCGGGCGAACTTCCTCGCGATCTTCGCCTCGAACCTCGACGAGTTCTTCATGGTCCGCGTCGCCGGCCTCAAGCGCCGCATCGCCACCGGCGTCGCCACCCGCTCCGCCTCCGGCCTCCAGCCCCGCGAGGTCCTCGACCTCATCTGGACCCGCTCGCGCGAGCTGATGGCCCGGCACGCCGCCTGCTACCAGCAGGACGTGGCCCCGGCCCTGGCCGACGAGGGCATCCACCTGATCCGCTGGCCCGAGCTCACGGAGAAGGAGCAGGCGGGACTCTTCACGCTCTTCCGGCAGCGGATCTTCCCCGTCCTCACCCCGCTCGCCGTGGACCCGGCGCACCCCTTCCCGTACATCTCCGGCCTCTCCCTCAACCTGGCCGTCGTCGTCCGCAACCCGGTCAGCGGCCACCGCCACTTCGCCCGCGTCAAGGTGCCGCCGCTGCTCTCCCGCTTCCTGGAGGCGTCCCCGCAGCGGTACGTGCCCCTGGAGGACGTCATCGCGGCGCACCTGGAGGAGCTGTTCCCCGGCATGGAGGTGCTGGCGCACCACATGTTCCGGGTGACGCGGAACGAGGACCTGGAGGTCGAGGAGGACGACGCCGAGAACCTCCTCATGGCCCTGGAGAAGGAGCTCATGCGGCGCCGCTTCGGCCCGCCGGTCCGCCTGGAGGTCGAGGAGTCCATCGACCCGTACGTGCTCGACCTGCTCGTGCGCGAGCTGAAGATCTCCGACGCCGAGGTCTACCCGCTGCCCGGCCCGCTCGACCTCACCGGCCTGTTCGGGATCGCCGGTCAGGACCGGCCCGAGCTCAAGTACCCGAAGTTCGTCGCCGGCACCCACCGGGACCTCGCCGAGGTCGAGTCCGCGTCCGCGCCCGACGTCTTCGCCGCGCTGCGCGAGCGGGACGTGCTCCTGCACCACCCGTACGACTCCTTCTCCACCTCCGTCCAGGCCTTCCTGGAGCAGGCGGCGGCCGACCCGGACGTGCTGGCCATCAAGCAGACGCTGTACCGCACCTCCGGCGACTCCCCGATAGTCGACGCCCTCATCGACGCCGCCGAGTCCGGCAAGCAGGTCCTCGTCCTCGTCGAGATCAAGGCCCGCTTCGACGAGCAGGCCAACATCAAGTGGGCGCGGAAGCTGGAGGAGGCCGGCTGCCACGTCGTCTACGGCCTGGTCGGCCTCAAGACCCACTGCAAGCTGTCCCTGGTGGTGCGCCAGGAGGGCGACCTGCTGCGCCGGTACTCGCACGTCGGCACCGGCAACTACCACCCGAAGACCGCCCGGCTCTACGAGGACCTGGGGCTGCTCACCGCCGACCCGCAGGTCGGCGCGGACCTCTCCGACCTCTTCAACCGGCTCTCCGGCTACTCCCGCCGGGAGACCTACCGCCGGCTCCTCGTCGCCCCGAAGTCGCTCCGCGACGGCCTGGTCTCCCGGATCACCAAGGAGATCGCCCACCACAAGGCGGGCCGGCCCGCGTACGTGAAGATCAAGGTCAACTCGATGGTCGACGAGGCCGTCATCGACGCCTGCTACCGGGCCTCCCGGGCCGGCGTACCGGTCGACATCTGGGTCCGCGGCATATGCGCCGTGCGGCCCGGCGTCCCCGGCCTCTCCGAGAACATCCGGGTCCGCTCGGTCCTCGGCCGCTTCCTGGAGCACTCCCGGGTCTTCGCCTTCGGCAACGGCGGCGAGCCCGAGGTGTGGCTCGGCAGCGCCGACATGATGCACCGCAACCTGGACCGGCGCATCGAGGCCCTGGTCCGGGTCTCCGACCCCGCCCACCGGGCGGCCCTCACCCGGCTCCTGGAGACCGGGATGTCCGACACCACCTCCTCCTGGCACCTCGGCCCGGACGGGAACTGGACGCGCCACGCGACCGACCCCGAGGGCAAGCCGCTGCGGCACGTGCAGGAGATGCTCATCGACGCGCGGAGGCGCCGGCGTGCACAACCTTGACCCCACGCAGTCCACGAGGTCCCCGCAGCCCACGCGGGACGCGACCGCGGGCGAGGTCCTGGCCCCCTACCTGCACGCCCGGGCCGCGGACTTCCTCCGCGGCCTGCGGCAGCACGGCGAGAGCGGCGCGGACACGTCCGGAGCGGAGGAGGCCGCCGGCACGCTGCGGGCGGCCGCCCGCCGGATCAGCGGCAGCCTGCACACCTTCCGGCCGCTGCTCGACCCGGCCTGGGCCGACCAGCTCCGCACCGAGCTGGCCTGGCTCTCCGGCACCCTCGCCCTGGAGCACGCCTGCACCTCGCGGCTGGTCCGGCTCATGGACGCGCTGAACCGGCTCTCCCACGGCAGCGGGCCGGTGCCGGCCGCCCGCGGCTCGGAGGGCGCCGGGCTGACCGTCGGCGCCGCCCGGGCCGGCGCCCTCCTGGAGCGGCAGCTCACCCTGGCCAGGACCCGCGCCCACTCGGCCGCCCTCCAGGCCCTCGGCTCCTCCCGCTTCCACGCCCTGGCCGACGCCGTCGCCCTGCTCGCCTCCGAGGTGCCGCTCGGCCCGGCCGGCTCGGCCCCCGCCCCGGAGGTCCTCGACGCCTCCGCCTCGGTCGCCCGCCGCCGCCTCCTCGACGCGGTCGACGCGCTGCCGCTGACCCGCGCCGCCCACCCGTACAACGCGGACGCGCTGGCCCTGGCCGCCGGCGAGAGCCAGGACGCGCCCTGGCACCACACCCGCCTCCTGCTCCGGCTCCACCGGTACGCGACCGAGGTGACGGCCTTCGGCACCGACCGCGACGCCCCCCTCTACGAGGCGGCCCGCGCCCTCGACCGGCACCGCGACGCCGCCGAGGCGGCCGCGGCCGCCGCCGCCGCGGCCCGCACCCCCCGGATCGCCCCCGCCACCGCCTACGCCCTCGGCGTCCTCCACGCCGACCAGCGCCACGAGGTCGAGGCCGCCCGCTTCGCCTTCCAGCGCGCCTGGCACAGCGCCGCCGCCCCCGTCCCATGACCTCCGACCCCCCTCCCGTCCTGGCCGCCGGCTGCGTCCTGTGGCGCCCGGCGGCCTCCGGCCGGGGCATCGAGATCGCCCTCGTCCACCGGCCGAAATACGACGACTGGTCGCACCCCAAGGGCAAGCGGAAGCCCGGCGAGAGCGCGGCCGCGTGCGCGCTGCGCGAGGTCCTGGAGGAGACCGGGCACCGCTGCGAGCTGGGCGCCCGGCTCCCCACCGTCCGCTACCCGGCCGCCGGCCGCCCCAAGGAGGTCGACTACTGGGCGGCCCGCGCCCTCGGCGGGACCTTCGTCCCCGGCCGGGAGGTGGACCGGCTGCGCTGGCTGCCGCCGGAGGAGGCCCGCACCCGCCTGACCCAGCCCCGCGACCGCGAGCTCCTCGACGCCCTCCTGGCGCCCCCCGCGCCCCCTGCCGGACAGCCGGGCGACGCCCGCTAGGCCGTCTCTTCCGGATCAGGCCGGATCAGGGAGCGGCGTCTGGTGCGCGCGCTCGCAAGGCGGAGGAGGGAGTCCATGCGGAGCATCGGCGACCGACGACAACGCGGCGAGGGCGCGTGCCAAGCATCGCGAGCCCGGCATGATCCGGAAGAGACGGCCTAGCCGCGCCCCGCCCGGTCCCGGCGCGAGGACGGCCGTTCCGCTCCGCCGCGTCCCGGCGGCACCCCGTGCCGAGCCGCACCGTGGCTTACGGCACGGTTCACCTCGCGTTCACTCTTCACGGCGGACCGCTTCACCTGATCTGCCTAATTTCGGCCTTACGGGGTGCACGGAGCCTGACGATGCACCCGACAACCCGACACGCGCCGCCCTCGAAGCGACGGACACCCGGTCCGGGCACGGCGGCTTCTGGAAGGAACACCCGAAAGTGAAGCTTTCGCGCAAGAACGGGCTTCGCGCCTCCGCGATCGGTGCCCTTGTCGTCTCCGGCGCGCTCGTCCTGTCGGCGTGTGGCTCGGACAACAACAGCGAGCCGACCAAGGGCGGCGAGAAGACCTCGAACGCCGCGTCGAACATCAAGTGCGACGGCGCCAAGGGCCAGCTGCTCGCCGCGGGCTCCAGCGCGCAGAAGAACGCCATGGACCTCTGGGTCAAGAACTTCCAGGCCGCCTGTGAGGGTGTCGAGGTCAACTACCAGGCCATCGGCTCCGGCGGTGGCATCACCAAGTTCAACCAGGGCCAGGTCGCCTTCGCCGGCTCCGACTCCGCCCTGAAGGACGAAGAGGTCGCCGAGTCCAAGAAGATCTGCAAGGGCGGCACCGGCATCAACCTGCCCATGGTCGGCGGCCCCATCGCCATCGGCTACAAGCTGGAGGGCGTGGACAACCTCGTCCTGGACGCCTCCACCCTCGCCAAGATCTTCGACAACAAGATCACCAAGTGGAACGACCCGGCGATCGCCAAGCTGAACCCCGGCGCCAAGCTCCCCGGCTCCACCATCCAGGCCTTCCACCGCTCGGACGAGTCCGGCACCACCCAGAACCTGGGCAAGTACCTCTCCACCGCCGCCCCGGCCGACTGGAAGCACGACCCGAAGACGAAGTCGTGGCCCGCCCAGGGCGGCCAGGCCGCCAACGGCTCCTCCGGTGTCGCCACCGCGGTCAAGGACGCCGAGGGCTCCATCGGCTACTTCGAGCTCTCCTACGCGACCGCCAACAAGATCTCCACGGTCAGCATCAACACCGGCGCCTCCGCCCCGGTCGCCGCGACCACGGAGAACGCCTCCAAGGCCATCGCCGCCGCCAAGGTCAAGGGCACCGGCAACGACGTGGCCCTCTCCCTCGACTACGCCACCAAGGCCGAGGGCGCCTACCCGCTGGTCCTCGTCACCTACGAGATCGCCTGCGACAAGGGCAACAAGGCGGAGACCCTGCCGACCCTGAAGGCGTTCCTCAACTACGCCATCAGCGAGGAGGGCCAGAAGGTCCTCACCGACGCCGACTACGCCCCCATGCCGGCCGAGATCGCGGCCAAGGTCCGCGCGATCGTCCCGACCCTGTCCTGACCCCCGGCCGGGGGCGGCCCCTCACCTCCCGTGGAGGAGGCCGCCCCCGGCATCCGGTGCACCGCCGCCAGGAGCCCGTACGCCGTACGGCTCCGCAGACCGGAGAAACCGATGGTTACCACCACACCACCCGCCATAGACAAGAACAGGAGCAGGCGCGCCAAGAGCGCTGCCCGCCCCGGAGACCGCGTCTTCAGCGGCCTCTCCAAGGGCTCCGGCATCACCCTGCTCGTCATCATGGCCGCGATCGCGGTCTTCCTGACCTACCGCACCGTCCTCGCCGTCTCGAAGGACGAGGCGAACTTCTTCACCACCTTCGAGTGGAACCCGGCCGGCGACCCGCCGGTCTTCGGCATCGCCGTCCTGGCCTTCGGCACGATCGTCTCCTCGGTCATCGCCATGGTCATCGCCGTGCCGGTCGCAATCGGCATCGCGCTCTTCATCTCGCACTACGCCCCGCGCAAGCTGGCCAAGCCGCTCGCGTACGTCGTCGACCTGCTCGCCGCCGTGCCCAGCATCATCTACGGCCTCTGGGGCGCGATCTTCCTCGTCCCGTACCTGGACGGCCTGAACCAGTGGCTCGACCAGTACCTCGGCTGGACGTACATCTTCGACAAGTCCGCCGACGGCGTCGCCCGCAACCTCTTCACCGTGGGCATCCTGCTGGCGATCATGATCCTCCCGATCATCACCAACGTGACCCGCGAGGTCTTCCTCCAGGCCCCGAAGATGCACGAGGAGGCCGCGCTCGCCCTCGGCGCCACGCGCTGGGAGGTCATCCGCATGGCGGTGCTGCCCTTCGGCCGCTCCGGCATCATCTCCGCCTCCATGCTGGGCCTCGGCCGCGCACTCGGTGAGACCATGGCCGTGGCGGTCGTCCTCTCGCCGAGCTTCGTCCTCTCGGGCCACCTGCTCGACCCGGGCGGCGGCACCTTCGCCCAGAACATCGCCGCGAAGTTCAACGAGGCCGACGAGTTCGGCCGGGACGCCCTGATCGCCTCCGGTCTCGTCCTCTTCGTCATCACCCTGCTGGTCAACGGCGCGGCCCGGTGGATCATCGCCCGCCGCAAGGAGTACTCGGGGGCCAACGCATGAGCCACGCCGTCCAGGAACGCCCGGTGGCCATGGCCCCGCGCCGCTCCCTCGCCCACGCCCGCCTCCCGCGCTGGACGCCCGCCGCCATCGCCGTCGGCTCCGTCGCCGCCGGCATCGGCACCGGCATCGCCGCCGGCTGGCACAGCAAGATCCAGTGGGGCATGCTCGCCGCCCTGTTCTTCGTCCTCGCCACCTACGCGATCACCACCAAGGTGGAGGGCTCCCGCCAGGCCAAGGACCGCGTCGCCACCAGCCTCGTCTGGGTCTGCTTCGTCCTCGCCGTCATCCCGCTGCTCTCGCTGGCCTGGGTGACGGTCAGCAAGGGCGTGGAAGTCCTCGACGGCTACTTCCTCACCCACTCGATGAACGGCGTCCTCGACGCCGAGGCCGGCGGCGGCGTCTACCACGCCCTCCTCGGCACCATCGAGCAGGTCGGCATCGCGACCCTCATCGCCGCGCCGATCGGCCTGCTCACCGCGGTCTACCTGGTCGAGTACGGCACGGGGAAGCTCGCCAAGGCCGTCACCTTCTTCGTCGACGTCATGACGGGCATCCCGTCGATCGTCGCCGGCCTCTTCATCCTGTCCACCTGGACCCTGATGCTGGACTTCGGCCCCTCCGGCTTCGCCGGCGCGATGGCCCTCGCCATCCTGATGATGCCGGTCGTCGTCCGCTCCACCGAGGAGATGCTCAAGCTCGTCCCGAACGAGCTCCGCGAGGCCAGCCTCGCCCTCGGCGTCCCCAAGTGGCGGACGATCCTGAAGGTGGTCCTGCCCACCGCGATCGGCGGCATCACCACGGGCGTCATGCTCGCGATCGCCCGCATCACCGGTGAGACGGCCCCCGTCCTGCTCCTCGTGTTCGGTACGAAGCTCATCAACCCGAACCCCTTCGAAGGCGCCCAGTCCTCCCTGCCGCTCTACGTGTACGAGCAGTACCAGGTCGGCACCGACGCCGCCGTGGCCCGCGCCTGGGCCGCCGCGCTCGTCCTGATCGCCTTCGTCATGATCCTCAACCTGGTGGCCCGCGGCATCGCCCGCTGGAAGGCCCCGAAGACCGGCCGCTGACCGCGGCACACTGGAAGTAGTGATTGATATGGCCAAGCGAATCGACGTCAGCGGCCTCTCCGCCTACTACGGCAACCACAAGGCGATCGACGACATCTCCATGACCGTCGAGCCCCGCTCCGTGACGGCCTTCATCGGCCCCTCCGGCTGCGGCAAGTCCACCTTCCTGCGCACCCTGAACCGCATGCACGAGGTCACCCCCGGCGGCCGCGTCGAGGGCAAGGTGATGCTGGACGACGAGAACCTGTACGGCTCCGGGGTCGACCCGGTCGCGGTCCGCCGCACCGTCGGCATGGTGTTCCAGCGCCCCAACCCCTTCCCCACCATGTCGATCTTCGACAACGTGGCGGCGGGCCTGCGGCTGAACGGCTCCTACAAGAAGGCGGAGCTGAACGACATCGTCGAGCGCTCCCTCAAGGGCGCCAACCTGTGGAACGAGGTCAAGGACCGGCTGAACAAGCCGGGCTCCGGCCTCTCCGGCGGCCAGCAGCAGCGTCTGTGCATCGCCCGCGCGATCGCCGTCGAGCCGGACGTCCTGCTCATGGACGAGCCCTGCTCGGCCCTCGACCCGATCTCGACCCTCGCCATCGAGGACCTGATCGGCGAGCTGAAGGAGCGCTTCACGATCGTCATCGTGACGCACAACATGCAGCAGGCCGCCCGCGTCTCGGACCGCACCGCCTTCTTCAACCTGGCGGCGGTCGGCCAGCCCGGCAAGCTCATCGAGCTGGACGACACCGAGCGCATCTTCTCCAACCCGAGCGTCCAGGCGACCGAGGACTACATCTCCGGCCGCTTCGGATAAGAGCAGTCGTACGGCGCTGCATGGCGGTGCCGCCGTACGACGAAACGGGCCCGGCTCCCCTCAGGGAGCCGGGCCCGACCACGTTCGGGGCGCCCCGGGCCTCAGCCGAAGAACAGCCGCACCACGTAGAAGCTGACCGCCGCGACCGCCGCCGCCGCCGGCATGGTGATGAACCAGCCGAGGATGATGTTCTTGGCGACGCCCCACCGCACCGCGTTGACCCGCTTCGTCGCGCCCACGCCCATGATCGCGGAGGTGATGACGTGCGTCGTCGAGATCGGCGCGTGGAAGAGGAACGCCGAGCCGAACATGATCGACGCGCCGGTGGTCTCCGCGGCGAAGCCCTGCGGCGGGTCCAGCTCGATGATCTTGCGGCCGAGGGTCCGCATGATGCGCCAGCCGCCCGCGTACGTACCGAGCGAGAGCATCACGGCACAGGCGATCTTGACCCAGACCGGGATCTCGTCGCCGGCGTCCTGCACGTCGGCGATGACCAGGGCCATCACCACGATGCCCATCGTCTTCTGGGCGTCCTGGAGGCCGTGGCCGAGGGCCATGCCGGCCGCCGAGACGGTCTGCGCGATGCGGAAGCCGCGCTTGGCCTTGTGCGGGTTGGTCCTGCGGAACATCCACATGATCGCGCACATGACCAGGTAACCGGCGACCAGGCCGACCACCGGCGAGATGAACATCGGGATGACGATCTTCTCGAGCACGCCCGACCAGATGACCTCGGTGCCACCGGCCAGCGCCGCGCCCACCATGCCGCCGAACAGGGCGTGCGAGGAGGAGGACGGGAGGCCGAAGTACCAGGTGACCAGGTTCCAGATGATCGCGCCGACGAGCGCGGCGAAGAGGATGCCCATCCCCTTGTCGCCGGTGGGGGTCTCGATGAGCCCCTCGCTGACGGTCTTGGCGACCCCCTGGCCGAGGAAGGCTCCGACGAGGTTCATGACCGCCGCCATGGCGAGGGCCGCGCGGGGGGTCAGCGCCCGCGTCGACACCGAGGTGGCGATCGCGTTGGCGGAGTCGTGGAAGCCGTTGGTGTACGTGAAACCGAGCGCGACGCCGATGGTCACGATCAGGGCGAAGGTGTCCACGAAGCCTCAGGACTCCTTGACCGCGATGGTCTCCACCGTGTTGGCCACGTGCTCGAAGGCGTCGGCCGCCTCCTCCAGCACATCCACGACCTGCTTGAGCTTCAGCACCTCGATGGCGTCGTACTTGCCGTTGAAGAGGTGGGCGAGCAGCTTGCGGTGGATCTGGTCGGCCTGGTTCTCCAGCCGGTTGACCTCGATCCAGTACTCGGTGAGGTTGTCCATCGTGCGGAGGTTCGGCATCGCCTCGGCGGTCAGCTCCGCCGCCCGGGCCAGGACCTCGATCTGCTGCTCGACGCCCTTGGGCAGTTCCTCGATGTTGTAGAGGACGACCAGGTCGACGGCCTCCTCCATGAAGTCCATGATGTCGTCGAGGGACGAGGCGAGGGAGTAGATGTCCTCACGGTCGAACGGCGTGATGAACGAGGAGTTCAGCTGGTGGAAGATCGCATGGGTGGCGTCGTCGCCGGCGTGCTCCGCTGCCCGCATCCGCTCCGCGATCTCGGCCCGGGCGGAAGGTTCCGCTCCGAGCAGTTCCATCAGGAGCTTCGAGCCCGTGACGATGTTGTCCGCGGACGCGGCGAACATGTCGTAGAAGCTCGTCTCCCTGGGGGTCAGACGAAATCGCACGTGAGGTCCTCGGGGTGCTGGGTTTCGGTCAGGCTGATGCTAGGCGCATCATCCGGCCACGGCTAACCGGCGTCCTCTCAGTGTCGCCCATCAGGCACAGTGATCTGCACGAGACCCCCGCCCCCCAAACGGCGGGGATCGGTACCATATACCCACGAGGGGTATACACCCCCTTATCTGGACAACGGGAGGACGCGATGACGACCACCGAGGCGGACCAGGTCACCCCCGAGGCCGTCGAAGCCGTCGAGCCGGCCGACCACGCCCACGGGGTGCACGGCTACCACAAGCAGAAGGACGAGCACCTCAAGCGGCTGCGGCGGATCGAGGGCCAGATCCGGGGTCTGCAGCGGATGGTCGACGAGGACGTCTACTGCATCGACATACTCACCCAGGTCTCGGCCTCCACGAAGGCGCTGCAGTCCTTCGCCCTCCAGCTCCTGGAGGAGCACCTGCGGCACTGCGTGGCCGACGCGGCGAGCAACGGCGGCGACCTCGACGCCAAGGTCGAGGAGGCCACCAAGGCGATCGGCCGGATGCTGCGCACCTGAGCGGCGGTTCAACGGCCGGCCGGTTCGACCCTCAGCACCTCGTCGATCAGGTCGGCGCTCAGCCGTTCCCCGTCCGCGGCCGAGGCGGCGATGATCAGCTCGCCGCACAGCTCTATCTCGGCGAGGGCGACGCGGTCGGGGTCGGCGGTCACGGTGGTGGTACCGGGCGGGGCCACGCGCATTCACCTCTTCCTGCCGGAGTCGGTGTCCCAGCGTAGGGATCGGGCCACGGACCGCGCATGACACGGACGGACCATTTGGCGATGGCCCGCCCCACGCGCCGGCGGGGCCTCAGACCTCGACCTTGCCCGCGTAGATGTCCCGCCCCTCCGGCAGCGTCACCTCGACCGGCGCCCCGAAGCCGTACAGCAGCGTCGTCGAGGCGACCGCGACGGTCCGCCCCTGGTTGCTGAAGCTGAACTGGTGGCGGACCTTCCGCAGCCGCCCGTCCCCGTCGAGGTACGCGTCGAAGGGGACGGTGTCGATGGAGAACCCTTTCGCCGCCGCGGCGAGCGGGCCCCGCAGCTGCGGGGCGGCGAGCCGGGCCGCCGCGGCGATGTCGGCGACGCCCCGGTAGTGACGGACCCGCACGCCCGCGAGCTCCGTCTCCCCCACGTACGTCACGTCCCGCGCCCCGCGCAGCAGCTCGGCGGCGGCGCCGGGGTCGGTGGCCCCGCCGGTGACGAGGTTGCCGTCGTCGAGGGCGGTGGTGTCGACCCGCACCCACTTGTCGGCGGGGACGCCGGCGCCGCGGTTCTTCATGTAGAGCGCGCCGGGGGTGAGCAGCTCGGTGATCGGCCGGTGGGCGCTGGTGCCGGCCGCGTCCTTGGGGAGCACCACCCGGAGCCGGCCGGTGCGGCGGCGGAAGTCGTAGCCGCCCTCGCCGCGGATGGTGACGCGGGTCCCGCCGGCGGCCATCTCCATCGCGGTCGACGCCTTGGCGGTGCCGGTCCGGACCAGCGCGTCGGCGGCGCCCCGCACGGCGCCGGACGGGTCCGGCAGCGGCTTCGCGTCCTCGGGGGCGGCGCATCCGGCGACCGCCGCGGCGACCAGGGAGGCGGTGACGGCGAGCGCCCCGCCGCCGACCCCGCGCGGACGCCCGTACCGCTGCACCACCATCGCCCGTCAACCCCCAAGAGCCAGGATTCCCGATGCGGATAACGACGGCACGGGCGAGCCGTCACGCGCAGTACGGTGGGGGCGTGCACGAGCAGCCGATGCCCAGCCCGCACCACACGACGACCGCGGAGCGCGGCTCCTTCGCCCTGGCCCGCTGCACCTGCGGCTGGGCGGGCCCGGCCCGCCGCTCCCGCGAACGCGCCCGCACGGACGCCGCCGAACACGAGACCTCCGCGGCGAACCGGGACGCGCGCCTCCAGGACGCTCCGGGCGGGTTCTAGGCCGCGGGTTCTAGGTTCTGTCGTCAAATGTCACGCCCACATCAGGAGTGATGCGAGGGCGACGGCTGCTTCGTAGGACTGGGCGGTCTTGTCGTACCGGGTGG
>NZ_JBEZUZ010000126.1:0-17020 GCF_040636735.1 Streptomyces sp. NPDC035033
CGGCGAGCCAGCCGTTGTGGCCGATCCCGGTGCCGAGGAGGAGGCCGCGGAGGGTCTCGATGGCGGGGGTGAAGGGCTGGTACTCGGCGATCGGCTGGAACCAGCCCGGCATCTGCGCGACCGGGACGAAGGCGCTGGAGATCAGCGGCAGGAAGATCAGCGGCAGCGCGTTGTTGGACGCGGCCTCCGCGTTGGGGGAGACCAGGCCCATGCCGACCGCGATCCAGGTGAGCGCCGTGGCGAACAGCACCAGCAGGCCGAAGGCGGCCAGCCACTCCAGGGCCGTGGCGTCCGTGGAGCGGAAGCCGATCGCCACGCCCACCGCGCCGACGAGGACGACGCTCGCCACCGACTGGAGGACGCTTCCGACGACGTGTCCGACGAGGACCGACGGGCGGTGGATCGCCATGGTGCGGAAGCGGGCGATGATGCCCTCGCTCATGTCGTTCGAGACGGAGACCGCCGTGCCGATCACGGTGGAGCCGATCGTCATGAGCAGCAGGCCCGGCACGAGGTAGGCGACGTACGCGGAGCGGTCCGCGCCGCCCATGCCGGCGCTCATCACGTCGCCGAAGACGTACACGAAGAGCAGGAGCAGCATCACCGGCGTGAGCAGCAGGTTCAGGGTGAGGGAGGGGTAGCGCCGGGCGTGCAGGAGGTTGCGGCGGAGCATCGTGGACGAGTCGCGGACGGCGAGGGACAGGGTGCTCATCGGGCGGTCTCCTTCGGCTGGGCGGGGACGGTGGTGGCGGTGAGGGCGAAGAAGACGTCGTCGAGGTCCGGGGTGTGGACGGTGAGTTCCTCCGCCTCGATGCCGGCCGTGTCGAGCCGGTCGAGCAGGGCCCGGAGCGCCCGCTGGCTGCCGTCGTTCGCGATCTGGAGGGTCAGGGCCTCGTCGTCCCCCGTCGCCTCGCGCAGCGCGTCGGAGGCGCTGCGATAGGCGTCGGGGCCGGTGAAGCGGAGGCGGACGTGGCCGCCGGGGATCTGGCGTTTGAGCTGGTCGGGGGTGCCTTCGGCGACGATGCGGCCGCCGTTGAGGACGGCGATGCGGTCGGCGAGTTGGTCGGCTTCTTCGAGGTACTGGGTGGTGAGGAAGACGGTGACGCCGTCGGCGACGAGTGCGCGGATGATCTGCCACATGGTGTGGCGGGAGCGGGGGTCGAGGCCGGTGGTGGGTTCGTCGAGGAAGATGATCCTGGGGTCGCCGACGAGGGTCATGGCGATGTCGAGGCGGCGCTTCATGCCGCCGGAGTAGGTGGAGGCGGGCTTCTTCGCGGCGTCCAGGAGGTCGAAGCGGGCGAGGAGTTCGGCGGTGACCCTGCGTCCCTCGGCCTTGGGCAGGTGGTGCAGGTCGGCCATGAGGAGCATGTTCTCCTCGCCGGTGATCAGGCCGTCGACGGCGGAGAACTGGCCGGTGACGCCGATCGCCGTGCGGACCTTGTGGGCGTCGGTGGCCAGGTCGTGGCCGGCGACGGACGCCTGCCCGGAGTCGGCGGAGACGAGTGTGGAGAGGATCTTCACGGCGGTCGTCTTGCCGGCGCCGTTCGGACCGAGCAGGGCGAAGACCGTGCCCTGGGCGACGGTCAGGTCGACTCCGTCGAGGACGACCTTGTCGCCGTACGACTTGCGCAGACCGTTCGCCGCGATCGCGGGGTGCGTCATGACGGGTGTGCTCCTCGTTCTCTGGAAGGCGGTGGGGGCGGTCAGTTGGCGTGGGCGGTGATGTCGCCGTACGACGTGGTGGCGCGGATGGTGAGGTCGGCGCCGGCGCCCTTGGCGTTCTGCAGGGTGTTGCTGATGCGGCCGTAGGAGGTGCCGGCGTCGAGGGTGGCGGCGGTGCCGCGGGCGGCGCCGACGGTGATGGAGCCGGACTGGGTGGCGAGGACGACGGTGCCGGTGGTGGCCTCGGCGATCCGCAGGTCGCCGCGGGCGGTGGTGAGTTCGGCGGAACCGTTCAGGCGGCCGATCGTGATGTCGCCGTCCTGGAGGGAGAGGCGGACGCGCGCGGCCTCGTCGAGCTTGACCGGGCCCTGCGCGGCCTCGCAGGTGACGTCGCCGAGCCGGCCGACGCCCCGCAGGTCGGCCGCGGCGGCCTTGGCCTCGACCGCGGAGCCGGCCGGGAGCTGGACGGTGACCTCGACGGCGCCGGCCGGGCCGAAGAGCTGGTTCTTGGCCTCGGGGGCCGTGATCCGCAGCACGCCGTCGGCGAAGGAGACCGCGATCTCCTCGGCGGCCTTCACGTCGCGGCCCTTGGAGGGGTTGGCGGGGCGGACCTCGACGGTGGCGTCGGCCCGGTCGGCGGCGATGAAGCGGAGGTGGCCGGCCGGGACGGTGACGACGGCGGCGATCGGGGCGGTGGTGGCGAAGCTCTGCATGGTGTCTGCTCCTGTGGAGTGGTGTCCGTCGGCGTTTCCGACATGAGAAAAGCTACGTTGCTTTCCAAGGTGTGGCAACAGGTTCGTTGCGATGGAATGGCATCAGTGCAGGTCAATGCAGATAATTCATTGCAATGAACGCTGGAGTGATGCAACGGCATATGCCTGGGCGTTGCAATGGAGAGGGAGTGAACGCTATGCTGGCGGCGTCACGGGGACACATCGGACGGATGAGAGGGAGAACGCGATGCCGGGAGGCAGGCTCACGCAGCAGGAGCGCCAGCAGATCGCGCTGGGACTGGCGGACGGACTCGCCTACGCGGAGATCGCCCGGCGCCTCGACCGCCCCACCTCCACCGTCACGCGCGAGGTGATGCGCAACGGCGGCCCCACCGCCTACCGCCCCGACCTGGCCCACCGCGCCACCGAGAACCGCGCCCGCCGGCGCCGGCCCGGCGGCGACGCCCGGCCGCCCGTGCGGACCGACGGGCGCGACGCGGCGGCCGTGCGCGACTACGAGGAGGCGTTCGCCACCGTCTTCATGCAGAGCGGCCTGCCCCGCATGACCGCCCGCGTCCTCGCCGCCCTCTACGCCACCGACGCCGGCAGCCTCACCGCCGGCGAACTCGCCGAACGGCTCCAGGTCAGCGCCGGTTCCGTCTCCAAGGCCATCGCCTTCCTGGAGAGCCAGAGCCTCATCCGCCGCGAGCGCGACGACCGGCGCCGCGAGCGGTACATCGTCGACGACGAGCTCTGGTACCAGTCGATGATCGCCGCCGCCAAGGCCAACGAGCAGATGGTCGAGATCGCCCGCCAGGGCGTCGCCGTCCTCGGCCCCGGCACCCCGGCCGCCGCCCGTCTGGAGAACGTCGCCCGCTTCATGGACTTCGTCGGCGAGGGCATCGTCCGCGCCGCCGAACAGGCCCGGGAGATCCTGCTGACGAAGCCCGAGGCGCCGGAGGGCGTGCCGAACGGGGAGTGAGCGCGCGCCGCGGCGCCGGGGATCCGGACCTCACCTGACCTTCCGTCAGATCCGGCCTTCCGTCGGAATGGAACGTGTTCTACTCTGCGCGCCATGGGCATCGCCATCACGCACGAACAGCGGGACCTCGCCCGGTCCGTCCGCGCCTGGCTCACCCGCGCCGCGCCCCCCGAGGAGATCCGCCGGTGGCTCGACGCGCCCGAGCCGCCCGGCGGCCGGCCCGACCACTGGGACGCCGCCGCCGCGCAGGGCCTCCTCGGGATCCACGTACCCGAGGAGCACGGCGGCGGGGGCGGCGGCCTCGACGACCTCGCCGTCGTCGTCGAGGAGACCGCCCGCGCCCTCCTCCCCGGCCCCTACCTGCCGTCCGTCCTCGCCACCGAACTCCTCCACCGGGCAGGGGCGTCCGCGCTCCTCGCCGACCTCGCCGAAGGCCGCCGGACCGGCGCCGTCGCCCTCGGCGGACCCGGCACCCTCACCGCCGTACGGACCGGCACCGGGTACCTCCTCGACGGCACCGCCCCGCCCGTCCTCGGCGCCGCCCAGGCCGACCTGCTCCTCCTCCGGGCCGCCACCGGCGACGGCACCGTCTGGCTCGCCGTCGACGCGCCCGCCCCCGGCCTCACCGTCCGGGCACACGCCTGTGCCGACCCCACCCGGCCCACCGCCGAGGTCACCGCCGCCGCCCTCCCCGTGCCCGCCGACCGGCTCCTCGCCCTCGACCCCGGGCTCGTCCACGACCTCGCCGCCGTCCTCTTCGCCGCCGACGCCTGCGGCACCGCGGCCCGCGCCGTCGAGACCGCCGCCGCGCACGCCCGCACCCGCGAGCAGTTCGGCCGGCCCATCGGACGGTTCCAGGGCGTCAAACACCTCTGCGCCGACATGCTGCTCCGGCTCGAACAGGCCCGCGCCCTCACCTGGGACGCCGCCCGCGCCACCCACGACCCCGCCCGGCCCCTCGTCGCCGCCCTCGCCGCCGCCACCGCCCTCGACGCCGCCCACAGCTGCGCCAAGGACTGCGTCCAGATCCTCGGCGGCATCGGCTTCACCTGGGAGCACGACGCCCACCTCCTGCTCCGCCGCGCCCTCGTCGCCCGCCAGCTCCTCGGCACCGGCGACCGGTTCCGGCTCGACGCCCTCCGACACGCCGCCACCGGCCTGCGCCGCGGCCTCCGCCTCGACCTGCCGGCCGCCGCCGAGCCGTACCGCGCCGCCGCCCGCGCGGCCGTCGCCCCCGCCGCCGGACTCGACCCCGCCGCCGCCCGCCGCGCCCTCGCCCCCACCGGTCACGCCGCCCCGCACCTCCCGGAGCCGTACGGCCTCGGCGCGGGCCCCCTCCAGCAGCTCGCCGTCCAGCGCGCCCTCGACGACGCCGGCATCACCCTCCCCGGACTCGGCATCGCCACCTGGGTCGTCCCCTCCCTCCTCGCCCACGGCAGCCCCGCCCAGCGGGAACGCCACCTCGGCCCCACCCTCCGCGGCGACCAGCGCTGGTGCCAGCTCTTCTCCGAGCCCGACGCCGGCTCCGACCTCGCCTCCCTGCGCACCCGCGCCGAACGCACCGGGGACGGCCGCTGGCGGATCACCGGACAGAAGGTGTGGACGAGCGCCGCCCGCACGGCCGACTTCGGCATCCTGCTCGCCCGCACCGACCCCGCCGCCCCCAAGCACCGGGGGCTCACGTACTTCCTCGTCGACATGCGGAACACCCCCGGCATCGACATCCGGCCCCTGAAGGAGATCACCGGCGACTCCCTCTTCAACGAGGTCTGGTTCGACGGCGCCCTCCTCCCCGCCGACGCCGTCGTCGGCGAGGTGAACGACGGCTGGCGGGTCGCCCGCACCACCCTCGGCAACGAACGCGTCCACATGGCCGACCAGGTCGTCTTCGACACCGGCCTCGAAGCGCTCATCAAGGCCGCCGCCGAGGCCGACGGCTCCGTACGGGCCCGCACCGGTGGCCTCCTCGCCGAGGCCCACGCCCTCGCCTGCATCGGCCTGCGCACCACCCTCCGCCAGGTCTCCGGCCTCGAACCCGGCGCCGGCGCCAGCGTCCGCAAGCTCGTCCAGACCCTCCACCAGCAGAAGACCGCCGAACTCGCCCTCGAACTCCTCGGCCCCGACGGCGCCGTGCGCGAGGGCCCCGGCGCGGCGGCCGTCCACGGGTACCTCATGTCCCGCTGCCTGACCATCGCCGGAGGCACCACCCAGGTCCAGCTCAACGTCGTCGCCGAGCGGCTGCTCGGCCTCCCCAGGGACTGAGAGGGCACGCCATGCAGCACGCCGGTAAGTCGTACATCGTCGGGGTCGGCATGACGAAGTTCGAGAAGCCCGAGACCCGCGACTGGCAGTACTGGGACATGGCCCGCGAGGCCGGCACCGCCGCCCTCGCCGACGCCGGCGTCCGCTACGAGCAGGTCGAACAGGCCGCCGTCGGCCACTGCTTCCAGGCCTCCACCGCCGGCCAGCGGGCCGTCTACGAACTCGGCCTCACCGGCCTGCCCGTCTACAACCTCAACAACAACTGCGCCACCGGCGCCACCGCCCTCATGACCGCCCGCCAGTTCGTCGAGGGCGGCGTCGCCGACTGCGTCCTCGCCCTCGGCTTCGAGAAGATGAACAGGGGCTCCCTGGGCGGCGGTTCCGGTGCGGGGGACTTCGCGACCTCACCCGTCGCCCGGCACTACGGCATCATGGCCGCCGCCCACGGCTTCGAGGCGTCCCCGCCCACCGCGCAGATCTTCGGCAACGCCGCCCGCGAGCACATGGAGCGGTACGGCACCACCGAGGCGCAGCTCGCCGCCGTCGCCGCCAAGAACCACCTCCACTCCTCCCGCAACCCCCGCGCCCAGTTCCAGGACGTGTACACCGTCGACGAGGTCCTCGCCGCGAAGACCGTCCACCGGCCCCTCACCAGGCTCCAGTGCTCGCCCACCTCCGACGGCGCCGCCGCCGCCCTCGTCGTCTCCGCGCGCTTCGTCGCCGCCCACGGCCTGGAGGACCGGGCCGTGGAGATCGCCGGACAGGCCATGACCACCGACACCGGCGAGTCCTTCGCCTCCGGCTCCTGCGTCGACGCCGTCGGCCGCCCCATGTCCCGGGAGGCCGCCCGGCAGGCGTACGAGCGCTCCGGACTCGGCATCGAGGACGTCGACGTCGTCGAACTCCACGACTGCTTCTCCATCAACGAACTCCTCACCTACGAGGCCCTCGGCATGTGCGAGGAGGGCGCCTCCGGGAAACTCGTCGAGTCCGGCGCCACCACCTACGGCGGCCGGTGGGTCGTCAACCCCTCCGGCGGCCTCATCTCCAAGGGCCACCCCCTCGGCGCCACCGGCCTCGCCCAGGCCGCCGAACTCGTCTGGCAGCTCCGCGGCGAGGCCGCCGACCGCCAGGTGCCCGGCGCCCGCGTCGGCCTCGCCCACAACATCGGCCTCGGCGGCGCGGCCGTCGTGACCCTCCTCCGCAGGTCCTAGGCCTTCTCGCTCATGTACGGGGCGGAGCCGGTCTGCGACCATGACATCCATGCCGCAGACCGACTCCGCCGCCGAAGGCACCACGACCCGCCCGTCCATATCCGCCTCCCGCCCCTGGCTCGTCGTCCTCGTCGCCTGCGCGGGCCAGTTCCTCGTCGTCCTCGACGTGTCGGTCATGAACGTGGCCCTGCCCTCCCTCAAGGCCGACCTCGGGCTCTCCGCCCTCGGCCTCCAGTGGGTGATCAACGCCTACTCGATCGCCTTCGCCGGCTTCATGCTGCTCGGCGGCAGGGCGGCCGACCTGTACGGGCGGAAGACCATGTTCCTGGCCGGTCTCGGGCTCTTCACCGCCGCCTCGGTCGTCGGCGGCGTCGCCCCCGAGGGCGGCTGGCTCATCGCCGCGCGGGCCGCGCAGGGCCTGGGCGCGGCGGCGCTCTCCCCGGCCACCCTCACCCTCGTCACCTCCGCCGTCCCCGCCGGTGCCGCCCGCACCCGGGCCATCGGCACCTGGACGGCGGTCGGCGCGGCCGGCGGCGCCGCGGGCGGCTTCGTCGGCGGCCTCCTCGTCGACCTGCTGAACTGGCGGTGGGTCCTCCTCGTCAACGTCCCCGTCGGCGTCCTCGTCCTCGCCGCCGCCGCGCTCCGGCTCCGCGAGGGCCGCACCGCCACCGGCCGCCGCCCGGACCTGCCCGGCGCCGTCCTCGTCACCGCCGGCCTCGCCACCCTCGCGTACGGCATCGTCCAGACCGAGGCGGCCGGCTGGACCTCCGCCGCGACCCTGCTGCCGCTCCTCGGCGGCCTCGCCCTCCTCGCCGTCTTCGTCGCCGTCGAGCGGCGCGCGAAGGAACCCCTCGTCCCCCTCGGCATCTTCCGCAACCGGGCCGTGTCCGCCGCCAACACCGGGATCATGCTCTGCGGCGCCAGCTCCTTCGCCATGTGGTTCTTCATGACGGTGTACGCGCAGAACGTCCTCGGCTACACCCCCCTCCAGGCCGGCCTCGCCCTCGTCCCCAGCTCCCTCGCCGTCCTCGTCGGCTCCAAGGCCGCGCCCCGCCTGATGGCCGTCACCGGCGCCCGCGCCCTCGCGATCACGGGCATCCTCGTCGCCGCCGCGGGCTTCGCCTGGCAGTCCGCCCTGACCGCCGACGGCACCTTCCTCACCACCATCCTCGGCCCCGGCCTCCTCATGATGGGCGGCATCGGCCTCGCCACCACCCCGCTCGCCACCCTCGCCACCTCCGGCGCCGCCCCCGGCGACGCGGGCCTCGTCTCCGGCCTCGTCAACACCTCCCGCACGATGGGCGGCGCCCTCGGCCTCGCCGTCCTGACCACGGTGGCGGCCGCGGCCTCCTTCTCCGCGGGCCCGGACTTCGCCGCCTCCGGCACCCCGGACCCCTCCTCCCTGGTCCCCGGCTACGCCATGGCCTTCCGCGTCTCGGCCGGCGTCCTCCTCACCGCCGCCGCCCTGATGGCCGTCTGGCTGCCCCGCCCCGTCCACCGAACGGCGCGGAAGACCGCGTAGCCGTCACCGTCCGGTGGACGCGGTTCAGAGCCAGCCCTGCCGCCGGGCCGCCCGTGCCGCCTCCGTCCGGTTCCGCGTCCCGGTCTTGCCGACGGCGGACGCCAGGAGGTCCCGCACCGTCGGCTCCGACAGGCGCAGGCGCCCCGCGACGTCCGCGACCGCCGCCCCGTCCGCCGCCGCGGCGAGGGCCTCCCGCTCACGGGCCGTCAGCGGGTTCGGCCCCGCGTCGGGCGCGGCCGCCGCGAGCGCCGGATCGATGACGGTCTCGCCCCGCAGCACCGCCCGGATCGCCTCCGCCAGCTCCTCCACCGGCCCGTCCTTCACCAGGAACCCGGCCGCCCCCGCTTCCGTCGCCCGCCGCAGGTACCCGGGCCGGCCGGAGGTCGTCAGGATCAGCACCCGGCAGTCCGGCACCTCGTCCCGCAGCTCCGCCGCCGCGTCCAGCCCCGACCGCCCCGGCAGCTCGACGTCGAGCAGCGCCACGTCGGGCCGCGCCACCAGCGCCCGCTCCACGACCTCGTCCCCCCGCCCGACCCGGGCGACGACCTCGATGTCCGGCTCCATCCCGAGCAGCAGCGCGAGCGCCCCGCGCCCCGCCCCCCGGTCCTCGGCGATGAGCACCCGGACGGACTTCGACGGCCGGTGGTCCCGCGGCATCTCGTTCACCCTCCGAAGCCTAGGGGTGACACCGCGTCCGCGCCGGGCGCCACGGGCGCGGCCGTGCCGCGTGTCCGGGGCCTCGCCCGGAAGGTGTTTCTGACGTACCGTCAGGAGAGTCGCGTGCGAGGGTTCCCAACGCCCCGGCCCTCCGCTATACATGGTGCACCGAACTGGAACGCGTTCTACACCGGCGCGTACGGGACGGTTCCCGCACGGCCTCGGCGTGACCGACGGTGCGGACGGTCGCGCCGAGGTCTTCCACCCCGAGGCCTCCAAGGAGCAGCAGGTCGATGCCCATTGACGCCGCCAAGGCCCTCGCCGCCGAACCCCGCAGCGCCGAGATCGCCTGGGACCACAAGGACGTGCAGCTCTACCACCTCGGCATCGGCGCGGGCCGCCCGGCCACCGACCCGGCCGAGCTGCGCTACACCCTCGAATCCCGGCTCCACGTGCTGCCCAGCTTCGCCACCGTCGCCGGCGCCGGCATGGGGGTCGTCGGCGGACTGTCCGCCCCCGGCATCGACATCGACCTCGCCGCCGTCCTCCACGGCGGCCAGTCGATCACCCTCCACCGCCCGCTGCCCACCGGCGGCCGCGCGGTCTCCACCTCCCGCGTCGCCGCCGTGTACGACAAGGGCAAGGCAGCCGTCCTCGTGCTGCGCTCCGAGGCCGTCGACGACGACGGCCCGCTGTGGACCTCCGACGCCCAGATCTTCGTCCGCGGCGAGGGCGGCTGGGGCGGCGACCGCGGCCCCTCCGAGCGCCTGGAGGTGCCCGCCCGCGAGCCGGACAAGACCGTCGAGCGCCCGATCCGCGAGGAACAGGCCCTCCTCTACCGGCTCTCCGGCGACTGGAACCCGCTCCACGCCGACCCCGAGTTCGCCGCCCTGGCCGGCTTCGACCGCCCGATCCTGCACGGCCTCTGCTCGTACGGCATGACCCTCAAGGCCGTCGTCGACTCCCTCCTCGGCGGCGACGTCACCCGCGTCCGCGCCTACCGCACCCGCTTCGCCGGGATCGTCTTCCCGGGCGAGACCCTGCGCGTCCGGATGTGGGCCGGCGAGGGCCGCGTCCAGGCGACCGTCACCGCCGTGGAACGCGACGACGCGCCCGTCCTCGCCGACACCCTCGTCGAACACTCCTGATCCGCCCGCTGATTGGAGCCGCACCATGCGCGCAGCCGTACTGCACGAGATCGGCCAGGACAAACTGGAGGTCCTCGACGACGTCGAGGCGGTGGGCTTCGGCCCGGGCAGGGTGCGGATTCGGGTGCGGGCCACCGGCCTGTGCCACTCGGACGTCTCCGCCATGAGCGGCGTCCTGCCGCAGCCCGCGCCGTTCGTCCCCGGCCACGAGGGCGCCGGCGAGATCCTCGACGTCGGCGACGGCGTCACCGGACTGACCCCGGGCCAGCGGGTGCTGCTCTGCTGGCTGCCCGCCTGCGGCACCTGCGCCGCCTGCCGACGCGGCCAGACCCAGCTCTGCCTGGCCGGCTTCATGAACGCCGGCACCCCCAACTTCAAGCGCCCCGGCGGGGACGTCTTCGGCTTCGCCGGCACCGGCACCTTCGCCGAGGAGGTCGTCGTCGACGCCGGCTGCGCCGTCCCCATCCCCGACGACGTGCCCTTCGACGTCGCCGCCCTCATCGGCTGCGGCGTCACCACCGGCCTCGGCGCCGCCATCAACACCGCCAAGGTGGAGGCCGGTTCCTCGGTCGCCGTCATCGGCTGCGGCGGCGTCGGCATCTCCGCGATCCAGGGGGCGAAGCTCCAGGGCGCCGCCCAGATCGTCGCCGTCGACCCCGTCGCGTCCCGCCGCGAGGCCGCGCTCCGCTTCGGCGCCACCGAGGCCGTCGCCCCCGAGGACCTCGCCGACGCCAAGCAGCGGATCACCGCCGGCGAGGGCTTCGACTACGTCTTCGAGGTCGTCGGCAAGTCCGCCACCGCCCGCACCGCGTACGAGACGACCCGGCGCGGCGGCACCCTGTGCGTGGTCGGCGCGGGCGCCCTCGACGACTTCCTCCAGCTCAACATGTTCGAGCTGTTCTTCGACGAGAAGCGGATCCTGCCCTCCATGTACGGCGGCGGCGACGTGCTCCGGTCGTACGAGCGGGCCATCGCGCTCTGGCGGGCCGGCCGCGTCGACCTGGAGTCGCTGATCACCCACCGGGTCCCGCTGGCCGGCGTCAACGAGGCCCTGGAGCAGATGCGGACCGGCGCGGCCCTCCGCACCTGCATCGAGATCTGAACCGTGATCCGGGAGGAGCCCGCCATGTCACTGCCTCTTGAGGGGCTGAGCGCGATCGTCACCGGCGCCGGGCGCGGACTCGGCCGCGCCGAGGCGCTCGAACTGGCCCGGCTCGGCGCCGCCGTCGTCGTCAACGACTACGGGCAGCCCGGCCGGGACGGCTCCGGGGAGGCGTCGGCCGCCCCCGCCGAGGAGGTGGCCGCCGAGATCACCGCCGCCGGCGGCCGGGCCGTCGCCCACCTCGGCGACGTCTCCGACTTCGAGACCGCGCGCGGCCTGGTCGACCTGGCCGTCGCCGAGTTCGGCAAGCTGGACGTCCTGGTCAACAACGCGGGCATCCTGCGCGACCGGATGATCTTCTCGATGGGCGAGGACGAGTGGGACCCGGTCATCCGCGTCCACCTCAAGGGCCACTTCAACACCACCCACTTCGCCGCCGTCCACTGGCGCGGCCGGGCCAAGGCGGGGGAGGCCGGCGTCTACGGCCGGATCGTCAACACCTCCTCCGAGGCGTTCCTCGCCGGCTCCGCCGGGCAGCCCAACTACGCGGCCGCCAAGGGCGGGATCGTCGGCCTGACCACCTCGACGGCGCTCGCGCTCGCCAAGTACGGGGTCACCGCCAACGCCATCTGCCCCCGCGCCCGCACCCGCATGACGGAGGACGTCTTCGCCGGCTTCGCCGAGCCGGCCGGCGAGGACGAGCTCGACCCGCTGTCGCCGGAGCACGTGGCCCCGCTCGTCGGCTACCTCGCCTCCCCGGCCGCGGCCCGGGTCAACGGACAGCTGCTCGTCGTCCACGGCGGGATGGTCGCGATCGTCGAACGGCCCCGGGTGGCGGCCAAGTTCGACACCGCCAAGGAGGTCTTCGGCTTCGAGGAGCTGGACGGGCTGCTCTCCCCGTACTTCGCGGAGCGCCCGCCGAACGAGACCTTCGCGGCGGCCGAGGTCCTGGGCCTGAAGAAGGGCTGAGCCCGGGGCGGAGGGGGACGGCGAAGGGCCCCGGGGAGCGGATCCCCGGGGCCCTTCACCACGCGCGTGCGACGGCGGACGGGCCTAACGCTCGTCCGCCTCGCGGCGGTGCCGGCCGTGCGGGGCGGAGGAGGACTCCTCCGCCGACGCGGCCGGGCCGCGGTGCCGTCCGGCGCCCGTGTGCGGCGACTCCTGCGTCGCCTCCGTGCTCTTCTCCGTCATGGTCGTGTTCACCCCGTTGACATGCTCGTGCTGTGTTTCGTGCGGCGGTGAGTCTAACCAGCGGGTTCACGGTCCGGACCGGCGGGTTTACGGTCCGTCAGAGGCGCCTGCTGGAGCGGCACCGGCCGGCACGCGCGCGGCCGCTCCCCGGCCCCGTCCGCCCCCGGCTCCGACCGCGTCCCCGCCTCCGGCTCCGCTTCCTTCCCCGCCTCCGGTCCGGGCTCCTCCGGCACCGTCAGGCCCGCCAGCGCGCACGGCAGCTCCTCCGTCGAGCACGGCAGCCGCAGGACGCCCTCCGGCGACCACGCCCCGGCCCCGGCCAGCCAGCCGGGCGGCGCCGCCACCTGGTGCATCCGCCGCCCCGAGGGCCGCCACAGGCCCACCCAGCTGCCCGCCGCCGCGTCGATCCGCAGCGCCACCCCGCAGCTCTCCGGCATCAGCACCTGCCCCGGCTGGATCGCGAAGGGCGTCACCGCCGCGTCGTCGAGCCGCAGGCACTCCGGGAACCGCACCGGCAGCAGGCTCCCCCACACGCCCCAGCCCAGCCGCTCGTGCCCCGGCGAGGGCGCGTCCGAGCGGATCAGGAGCAGCCCGCTGTCCGGGTCCGCGAGGAGCAGCCGGTCGTCGCTCGTCTCGGTGATCTGGAGCAGCGGCGACACCTCGCCGCCCCGCTCCAGGTCCACCGCGACCGCCTTCACCGGCCCGTCGCCGAGCCGCCGGTCCAGGGCCAGCATCCGCCCCGTACGGTCCAGCCAGACCCCGCCCCCGCAGTGGCCCGGGACCTCCGCGACCCGCTCCGGGCCGAAGGCCCCGCCCGCCACCAGCCAGAGGGTGGTGGACTCCGGGCCGGCGTACATCGCGTACGCGCAGATGCCGTCGGGGGAGGGCGGCAGCAGTTCGAGCCGCCCGGGGCCGGGGGCCTCCACCGCGCCGAGCCGCAGCTCGCCGGTGCCGGGGCCGGTCGGGTAGAGCAGCGAGAAGGTGTGGCGCCGTCCGTCCACCCGGCGGCACACCAGGACCCGGCCGTCGGCGAGCGGCAGCAGCTGCGTGCCGGCCTCCTCCGGCTGGTCGAGGGGGAGCGGCACGGCGTACGGCTCCGGGCCGTCGAGGGTCCACCGCTCCGCGTACAGGGCGTCCCCGGCGCCCGCGAGCCTGGCCGCGTACGCGCCGTTCGCCGTGATCGCGAGACCCGCCGGGGGGCGGACGGCCGTCCTCTCGTGGTCGCCGTCCTCGGCCGCGGTCTCGATGGCACACGCTGTCATCGACTCGTCACCTCCGGCGACGACGCTAGTTTTCGCACTTCCAGCCGAACAACACGAGCCCCCGCACTTCACACATAAGGGTGGCGGTCCGCATGTTCCGTTGAGGGGCGGGGGGCGGCTGTGCTGCCGGAGCAGCCGCCCTTGTAAGGTAAGGCGACCCTAAGCGGATTCTGTGACTCCGCCGTGGGCCGTCCCCCGTGCCGTCCCACCTCGACGTCCGCTCTCGAAGAGGAGCCCCCTGATGTCCCTCCGCCGCCGCGGCACCGCCGCCGCCGTCGCCCTCGCCGCCGCCCTCTCCCTCGCGGCCTGCGGAGGGGGCGACAACGCGTCCGACGCCTCCGCGAAGGAGGACACGGCGAAGAAGAAGGACGTCGCCACCGGCGGCAAGGACTTCGGCGACGCCGCCGCCAAGACCGCCGCCATGGGCACCGACGCCAAGCCGGGCCAGTTCCCCCGCACCCTCACCCACGCCATGGGCACCACCGAGGTCAAGGCCGCCCCCAAGCGGGTCGTCGTCCTCGACGTCGGCGAGCTCGACAACGTGGTCTCCCTCGGCGTCAAGCCCGTCGGCTACGCCCCCTCCGAGGGCGACGACGGCATCCCCGGCTACCTCGCCAAGGACGCCGGCGCCCCGAAGTCGGTCGGCACCATCAACAACCTCAACCTGGAGGCCATCGCCAACCTCCAGCCCGACCTCATCCTCGGCAGCCAGCTGCGCGCCGCCGACAAGTACGACGAGCTGTCGAAGATCGCGCCGACCGTCTTCTCCATCCGTCCGGGCTTCACCTGGAAGGAGAACTACCTCCTCAACGCCGCCGCGCTCGACAGGACCGCCGAGGCGAAGGAGAAGCTGGCCGCCTACGAGGCCAAGGCGAAGAAGCTGGGCGAGGACGTCGGCCCGAACAAGCCGACCGTCTCCATGGTCCGCTACCTCCCCGGCAAGATCCGCCTCTACGCGAAGGCCTCCTTCATCGGCACCATCCTCGAGGACGCTGGCCTGCCCCGCCCGAAGAACCAGCAGATCGACGAGCTCGCCGCCGAGATCAGCCCCGAGAAGATCGACCAGGCCGACGCCGACTGGATCTTCACCGGCGTCTACGGCGACGCCAAGGCCACCAAGAAGGACGCCGCCCAGGGCAACCCGCTCTGGAAGAACCTCAAGGCCGTCAAGGCCGGCCAGGCCAAGGACGTCCCGGACGAGACCTGGTACCTCGGCCTCGGCGTCACCGCCGCGAACAGCGTCCTCGACGACCTGCGCGCCGACCTGGTCAAGTAGGCGCCGGAGTTATCCACAGGCCACGACGGCGGGGCGCGGAGGGCAGGTAGCCTTTCCTCCGTGCCCCGTCTGTCTGAAGTCATCGCCGCGCTCGACGCCCTCTGGCCGCCCGAGCGGGCCGAGGCGTGGGACGCCGTCGGCACCGTCTGCGGCGATCCCGACGCCGAGGTCGGGCGCGTCCTCCTCGCCGTCGACCCCGTCCAGGAGATCGCGGACGAGGCCGTCGCCCTCGGCGCCGACCTGATCGTCACCCACCACCCGCTCTACCTGCGGGGGACGACGACGGTCGCGGCCGGCCACTTCAAGGGCCGTGTCGTGCACACGCTGATCAAGCACGACATCGCCCTGCACGTCGCCCACACCAACGCCGACACCGCCGACCCCGGCGTCTCCGACGCCCTCGCCGGCGCCCTCGGCCTGCGCGTCACCGGCCCGCTCGTCCCCGAGAACAACCTCGGCCGGATCTGCGAGCTCGACCACCCCGAGACCCTCGCCGAGTTCGCCGCCCGCGCCGCGGAGCGGCTGCCCGCCACCGCGCAGGGCATCCGGGTCGCCGGCGACCCCGCCATGACCGTCCGCCGCGTCGCCGTCAGCGGCGGCTCCGGCGACAGCCTCTTCGGCGCCGTGCGCGCCGCCGGGGTGGACGCCTTCCTCACCGCGGACCTGCGCCACCACCCCGTCTCCGAGGCCACCCAGCACTCCCCGCTGGGTCTCGTCGACGCCGCCCACTGGGCCACCGAATGGCCCTGGTGCGAGCAGGCCGCCGCCCAGCTCGACGAGATCTCCGACCGCCACGGCTGGGACCTCCGCGTCCACGTCTCGAAGACGGTCACCGACCCCTGGTCCTCCCACCACACCTCCCCTGGAGCCCCCAACTGAACGCCGCGCCCGCCGACCAGATCCGCCTCCTCGACGTCCAGGCCCTGGACGTCCGCCTCCAGCAGCTCGCCCACAAGCGCAGGGCGCTGCCCGAGCACGCGGAGATCGAGGCGCTGACCAAGGACCTCACCCAGCTGCGCGACCTGCTCGTCGCCGCGCAGACCGAGGAGGGCGACTGCGCCCGCGAGCAGACCAAGGCCGAGCAGGACGTCGACCAGGTCCGCCAGCGCGCCGCCCGCGACCAGCAGCGGCTCGACTCCGGCGCCGTCTCCTCCCCGAAGGACCTGGAGAACCTCCAGCGCGAGATCACCTCGCTCGCCAAGCGCCAGGGCGACCTGGAGGAGATCGTCCTGGAGGTGATGGAGCGCCGCGAGTCCGCCCAGGAGCGCGTCGCCGAGCTCACCGAGCGCGTCGCCGCCGTCCAGGCCAAGGTCGACGACGCCACCGCCCGCCGGGACACCGCCCAGGCCGGCCTCGACGAGGAGGCCGCCGGCGTCGCCAAGGAGCGCGAGGTCGTCGCCGGCTCCGTCCCCGCCGACCTGCTCAAGCTGTACGAGAAGCTGCGCGAGCAGCAGGGCGGCGTCGGCGCGGCCCGCCTCTACCAGCGCAAGTGCGAGGGCTGCCACATCGAGCTCAACATCACCGAGCTCAACGAGGTGCGGGCCGCCGCGAAGGACGCGGTCGTGCGCTGCGAGAACTGCCGCCGCATCCTCGTCCGCACGGCGGAGTCCGGCCTGTAATGCGCGAGCTCGTGGTCGAGGCGGACGGCGGCTCCCGGGGCAATCCGGGACCCGCCGGTTACGGTGCCGTCGTCCTCGACCCGGCCACGGGCGAGACCCTCGCGGAGGCCGCCGAGTACATCGGCGTCGCGACCAACAACGTCGCCGAGTACAAGGGCCTCATCGCGGGCCTCCGCGCCGCCCTGGAGCTGGCGCCCGACGCCACGGTCCGGGTCAGGATGGACTCCAAGCTCGTCGTCGAGCAGATGTCGGGCCGCTGGCGGATCAAGCACCCCGACATGAAGCCCCTGGCGGCGGAGGCGGCCCGGGCCTTCTGGCCTGACATTCAACGACAGAGCCTGGCCCCCTGTTTCGTCAAGGTCCATCCCCGCGGGCGCCGGAAGCAGCGGACTGCACATCGGACCTCGATG
>NZ_JBEZUZ010000127.1:0-16933 GCF_040636735.1 Streptomyces sp. NPDC035033
GGGTGCCGTCCTCGGGGGGTGGGGGCGGGGCCCGGGGCCCCTATCCGTGGCGGCGGTGGGCGCGGGCCGCGGCGGCGCGGCTGCGGCGGGCGGGGCGGCCGGCCCGGGTGGTGCCGGTGCTGCGGCAGCGGCGGGCCGTGGCGGACCAGGCGGGGCTGGGGGCAAGAGGGCGGCGGGCGAACCTGGCCGGGGCGCTGGAGGTGGTGCCGGGTGGCGCGCGGCTGCTCGCGGCCGGACGGGTGGTCCTCGTCGACGACCTGATGACCACCGGCGCGACGCTCGCGGAGGCGGCGCGCGCCCTCGGAGCCGTACATCCTCCGTTCACCCCCGGGGCGGCGGGAAGATCCGGAAGTGATTTCGCGCAGCATGAATTCGAACAGCGGGTGGCGGCTGTAATCGCATCCTCTCCCGCTTCGTTCGAAATAAACCGGAACTCGCCAGGAACTTGCATCGTTGCAGGTGGTGAGAGGTGAAAGCATCCGAATGGAGGTAAGTCGCGGTAGCGGGTGCCGACACCCGTCCGAAGGGGCTATGTTCGGTTGTGAGGAAGGGTGAATACCCGTCCTCGACCGCATACATGGTTGCGCCTACAGGACAGGAGTTCAGGGCGAATTAACCTCCCGTCGACGGGGTGGCGATCTTGTCGGCTGGGGAGGAGGAGGTCGAAGTCGCCAAGTCCGAGCTCCGGTGAGACCGCCGGAGCTGGTGCAAAGGGAGATGCCCGTCGGCCTAGGAGCCGTCGGGCGATCCGGGAACGGAGTTCTGCGTGGACATCGTCGTCAAGGGCCGCAAGACCGAGGTGCCCGAGCGGTTCCGCAAGCACGTGGCCGAGAAGCTGAAGCTGGAGAAGATCCAGAAGCTCGACGGCAAGGTGATCAGCCTCGACGTCGAGGTGTCCAAGGAGCACAACCCGCGGCAGGCCGACAGGTCCGACCGCGTGGAGATCACCCTCCACTCCCGAGGCCCGGTCATCCGGGCGGAGGCGTCGGCCGCCGACCCGTACGCGGCCCTCGACCTGGCCAGCGACAAGCTGGAGGCGCGCCTCCGCAAGCAGCACGACAAGCGCTTCACCCGACGGGGCGCGGGGCGTCTCTCCGCCGCGGAGGTCGCCGACGTCGTCCCCGGAGTCGCCCAGCTGAACGGCCAGGGCGAGCTCGTCGCCGACGAGACCGGCGGCGAGGTGCCCACCACGATGATGGGCTCGATCGAGGTACGGGGCGAAGGCCCGCTGGTGGTCCGCGAGAAGACGCACCGGGCCGCCGCCATGGGGCTCGACCAGGCCCTCTACGAGATGGAGCTGGTCGGCCACGACTTCTACCTCTTCGTCGACGCCGAGACCAAGCAGCCGAGCGTCGTCTACCGGCGCCACGCCTACGACTACGGCGTCATCCACCTGGAGAACGACCCGCTCGCCGAGAACAGCGGCGGAGCGGGCGGTGCGCTCGGCGGCTGACCCGTCGAACGGTTGACCGGCCGGTCCGCGCGGCCGGCCGGTCCCGGTCGGGTGGCCGAAGCGCCGTCACGCACCCGGCCGCAGCGGCGGACACGCACGCCGCGCCCATGAGGCAGCACCCGTCTCGTACGTCCCGTCCGGTGCCCCTGGAGCGCTCCCCGCGCCCCCCAGGGGCACCCCTGTGCGCCCATGGGGCCGTCCCGGCGGCGCCGGGGCATGAAATCATGGCGTGCACGCCAACCGGTGCTTCTTGGGCAGTGGTTGGAGGACCGGAAACGAATTCAGGCCACGGCCTTCAGGGGGAGGAACGATGGCAGACAGCTTCGGCCCGGTGCTCAGCGGGCGCGAGCGCGGTGCGCTCACCCATGAGGGTGTTCCGGAAGGAACGGAATCGGCCAACGAGGTCTATCGCAAGGAGCCGATCCGGGTCCTGGTGGTGGACGATCACGCCCTCTTCCGCCGGGGGCTGGAGATCGTCCTCGCCCAGGAGGAGGACATCCAGGTCGTCGGCGAGGCCGGGGACGGGGCCGAGGCGGTCGACAAGGCGGCGGACCTGCTGCCCGACATCGTCCTGATGGACGTGCGGATGCCCCGCCGCGGCGGCATCGAGGCGTGCACCTCCATCAAGGAGGTCGCCCCCAGCGCGAAGATCATCATGTTGACGATCAGCGACGAGGAGGCCGATCTCTACGACGCGATCAAGGCGGGGGCGACCGGCTACCTCCTCAAGGAGATCTCCACCGACGAGGTGGCGACCGCGATCCGCGCCGTCGCCGACGGGCAGTCCCAGATCAGCCCCTCCATGGCCTCCAAGCTCCTCACCGAGTTCAAGTCGATGATCCAGCGCACCGACGAGCGCCGGCTCGTCCCGGCGCCCCGGCTCACCGACCGCGAGCTGGAGGTCCTCAAGCTCGTCGCCACCGGCATGAACAACCGGGACATCGCCAAGGAGCTCTTCATCTCCGAGAACACGGTGAAGAACCACGTGCGGAACATCCTGGAGAAGCTCCAGCTCCACTCCCGCATGGAGGCCGTGGTCTACGCGATGCGGGAGAAGATCCTGGAGATCCGCTAGGCGCCGGGCGGGGCGTCAGGCGTCGAGGGCCCTGGTCAGGAGCGGGGCCAGCTCCGGGGCGTCGACGCGCTCGATCCGTACCGTCTCGCAGCCGACCCACTCGGCGGCCTCGCGGAGCGCCCGGGCGACGGCCGGGACGGCCTTCGGGCCGTCCAGGGAGACCTGCTTGGCGACCAGGGCGCGGCCCTCGCGCGCCGGGTCCACCCGGCCGACCAGGCGGCCGCCGGCGAGGACCGGCATCGCGAAGTAGCCGTGCACCCGCTTCGGCTTCGGCACGTACGCCTCCAGGCGGTGGGTGAAGCCGAAGATCCGCTCCGTCCGCGCCCGCTCCCAGATCAGCGAGTCGAAGGGGGAGAGGAGCGTCGTGCGGTGCCGGCCGCGCGGTTCCGTCGCCAGCGCCGCCGGGTCCGCCCAGGCCGGCTTCCCCCAGCCCTCCACCGTGACCGGTACCAGGCCCGAGTCCGCCACCACCGCGTCGAACTGCTCCCCCTTGAGCCGGTGGTAGTCGGCGATGTCCGCGCGGGTGCCGACGCCCAGTGCCTCGCCCGCCTGCCGGACGAGGCGCCGCACGCACTCGGTGTCGTCCAGCTCGTCGTGGAGCAGCGCCGGGGGGATCGCGCGCTCCGCCAGGTCGTACACCCGCTTCCAGCCGCGCCGCTCGGTGACGACGACCTCGCCGTACATCAGCGCCCGCTCCACCGCGATCTTCGTGTCGGACCAGTCCCACCACTCGCCCTTGTTCTTGGCGCCGCCGAGCTCCGTCGCCGTGCGCGGGCCCTCGGCCCGCAGCTGGTCGATCACCTTGGCGTAGGAGCCGTCCGACAGTTCGTGGTGCCACTGGGGGCGGGCGCGGTAGGCGCGGCGGCGGAAGGCGAAGAGCGGCCATTCCTCGACCGGCAGGATGCAGGCGGCGTGCGACCAGTACTCGAAGGCGTGTCCGTCCGACCAGTAGGCCTCCTCGACCGCCGGGCGGCCGACCGCGCCCAGGCGCGCGTACGGGATGAGTTCGTGCGAGCGGGCCAGGACCGAGATGGTGTCCAGCTGGACCTGGCCGAGGTGACGGAGTACGCCCCGCACCCCGGCCCGGCGGTCCGGGGCCCCGAGGAACCCCTGGGCGCGCAGGGCGATCCGGCGGGCCTCGGCGGCGGAGAGTTCGGCGACGGGCTGGGGGGCGGGTTTCTGGGCGGGCATCGGCACGGTCGTCATGCCGAAACCCTAGGCCCCGGGACCGACAGCGCCGGGGCCCTCCGGGGCGGTCGTCCGGGGGGCGACCGGGGCCGGCGCGTCCCGGGGCGGCAGGTACGGCACGGGGCTCGGCAGGCCGAAGTCGGAGGGGAGCAGCGAGCCGGTCCAGCAGTCCCGGAGGGTGCCCTTGGTGAGCAGTCCGGCGCGCTGGACGCCCTCCAGGGTGAAGCCGACCCGTTCGGCCACCGCGCGGGAGCCGGTGTTGCCGATCTCGGCCTGCCAGGTCAGCCGGACGCAGCCGAGGCCGGTGAAGGCCCAGTGGGCGAGGGCCCGGACCACCTCCGTCATGTAGCCCCGGCCCCGCTGCCCGGGGGCCAGCCAGAAGCCGACCTCCCAGACGCCGGAGCCCCGGTTGTGCAGGGCGGCGGCGGCGAACAGCGGGCCGCCGTCCAGCGGTTCGACGGCGAAGTTGTAGTGGGAGTCGTCGCGCCAGCCGTCCGGGACGAGCCGGTCGAGGAAGAAGGCGGCGTCCTCGCGGGTGTAGGGATCCGGGACGATCGTCCAGCGGCGGATGGCGGGGTCCTGACAGTGGGCGTAGACGGTGTCCTCGTCCTCGGGGACGAAGCCGCGGAGCCGGAGGCGTTCGGTGGTGAGGGTGATGGGATCCATGCCCGGATTGTGGGGACCCGGCCGGACGGAAGCGAACACTTTTCGGAAGGGGCGGCACCTTCCGACCGCCTCGTGCGTTCTCTTTGCGGGCGGACGTGCGGCGGCGGCCTTGCGGGCCTCCCTCCGTGAGGGTGGTCTCGCTTACGATGGCCGTTGCGGTGGGGACCACCTGCCGTGCCCGCGCTCGTGTCCGTGACAAGACCCAGTGCCAGGCCCGACCGGCAAGGAGACCAGCCTCAGTGTCCGTCTTCAACAAGCTCATGCGTGCAGGCGAAGGCAAGATCCTGCGCAAACTGCACCGCATCGCGGACCAGGTCAACTCCATCGAAGAGGACTTCGTCAACCTCTCCGACGCCGACCTGCGGGCCCTCACGGAGGAGTACAAGCAGCGGTACGCCGACGGCGAGAGCCTCGACGACCTGCTGCCGGAGGCGTTCGCCACCGTCCGTGAGGCCGCGAAGCGCGTCCTCGGCCAGCGCCACTACGACGTCCAGATCATGGGCGGCGCCGCGCTGCACCTCGGTTACGTCGCCGAGATGAAGACCGGTGAGGGCAAGACCCTCGTCGGCACCCTCCCGGCGTACCTGAACGCGCTCTCCGGCAAGGGCGTGCACCTGATCACGGTCAACGACTACCTGGCCGAGCGCGACTCCGAGCTCATGGGCCGGGTCCACCGCTTCCTGGGGCTGACCGTCGGCTGCATCCTCGCCAACATGACCCCGGCGCAGCGCCGTGAGCAGTACAACTGCGACATCACCTACGGCACGAACAACGAGTTCGGCTTCGACTACCTGCGCGACAACATGGCCTGGTCGAAGGACGAGCTCGTCCAGCGCGGCCACAACTACGCGTGCGTGGACGAGGTCGACTCGATCCTCGTCGACGAGGCCCGTACGCCGCTGATCATCTCCGGTCCCGCGGACCAGGCCACCAAGTGGTACGGCGACTTCGCGAAGCTGGTCACCCGCCTCACCCGGGGCGAGCCCGGCAACCCGCTGAAGGGCATCGAGGAGACCGGCGACTACGAGGTCGACGAGAAGAAGCGCACGGTCGGCATCCACGAGGCCGGTGTCGCCAAGGTCGAGGACTGGCTGGGCATCGACAACCTCTACGAGTCGGTCAACACGCCGCTCGTCGGTTATCTGAACAACGCCATCAAGGCGAAGGAACTGTTCAAGAAGGACAAGGACTACGTCGTCATCGACGGCGAGGTCATGATCGTCGACGAGCACACCGGCCGCATCCTCGCCGGCCGCCGTTACAACGAGGGCATGCACCAGGCCATCGAGGCCAAGGAGGGCGTGCCGATCAAGGACGAGAACCAGACGCTCGCCACGATCACCCTCCAGAACTTCTTCCGCCTCTACGACAAGCTCTCCGGCATGACCGGTACGGCGATGACCGAGGCGGCCGAGTTCCACCAGATCTACAAGCTCGGCGTCGTCCCGATCCCGACGAACAAGCCGATGCAGCGCAAGGACCAGTCGGACCTGATCTACCGGACCGAGGTGGCGAAGTTCGCCGCGGTCGTCGACGACATCGTCGAGAAGCACGAGAAGGGCCAGCCGGTCCTCGTCGGCACCACCTCCGTCGAGAAGTCCGAGTACCTCTCGCAGCAGCTGTCCAAGCGCGGCGTGCCGCACGAGGTGCTGAACGCCAAGCACCACGAGCGCGAGGCCAGCATCGTCGCCCAGGCCGGTCGCCGCGGCGCCGTCACGGTCGCCACCAACATGGCCGGCCGCGGTACCGACATCAAGCTCGGCGGCAACCCGGACGACCTCGCCGAGGCCGAGCTGCGCCAGGCGGGCCTGGACCCGGTCGAGCACGTCGAGGAGTGGGCCGCGGCCCTGCCCGGCGCCCTGGAGCGGGCCGAGAAGGCCGTGAAGGCGGAGTTCGAGGAGGTCAAGGAGCTCGGCGGCCTTTACGTGCTGGGCACCGAGCGCCACGAGTCGCGGCGCATCGACAACCAGCTGCGCGGTCGTTCCGGCCGTCAGGGCGACCCCGGCGAGTCCCGCTTCTACCTGTCGCTCGGCGACGACCTGATGCGCCTGTTCAAGGCGCAGATGGTGGAGCGCGTGATGGCCATGGCCAACGTGCCGGACGACGTGCCGATCGAGAACAAGATGGTGACCCGGGCGATCGCCTCCGCCCAGTCGCAGGTCGAGACGCAGAACTTCGAGACCCGCAAGAACGTCCTGAAGTACGACGAGGTGCTCAACCGGCAGCGCGAGGTCATCTACGGCGAGCGCCGCCGCGTCCTGGAGGGCGAGGACCTGCGGGAGCAGATCGTCCACTTCATGGACGACACCATCGACGACTACATCCGCCAGGAGACCGCCGAGGGCTTCGCGGAGGAGTGGGACCTGGACCGGCTGTGGAGCGCCTTCAAGCAGCTCTACCCGGTGAAGGTCACCGTCGAGGAGCTGGAGGACGCGGCGGGCGACCGCGCGGGCATCACCGCCGAGTTCATCGCCGAGTCCATCAAGGACGACATCCACGCCCAGTACGAGGCGCGCGAGGCGCAGCTCGGCTCGGAGATCATGCGCGAGCTGGAGCGCCGGGTCGTCCTGTCGGTCCTGGACCGCAAGTGGCGCGAGCACCTCTACGAGATGGACTACCTCCAGGAGGGCATCGGCCTGCGCGCGATGGCGCAGAAGGACCCGCTGGTCGAGTACCAGCGCGAGGGCTTCGACATGTTCACCGCGATGATGGAGGGCATCAAGGAGGAGTCCGTCGGCTACCTGTTCAACCTGGAGGTCCAGGTCGAGCAGCAGGTCGAGGAGGTCCCGGTGCAGGCCGGCGCGCCGTCCCTGGACAAGGGCGAGGCCGTGCCGGCGGGCGGGCGTCCGGAGATCCGCGCCAAGGGGCTCGACGCGCCGCAGCGGCCGGACCGGCTGCACTTCTCCGCGCCGACCGTGGACGGCGACGGCGGGGTCGTCGAGGGCGACTTCTCCAACGGTGACGAGGCCGGCGACGGGATGACGCGGGCGGAGCGCCGCAAGGCGCAGAAGAGCGCGGGCGGACGCCGCCGCAAGAAGTGACCTGAGGGGATGAAGGGCCCTGCCGGAGCCGTCCGGCGGGGCCCTTCGTCATGGCTGGGCGCCGCCGCCGACGAGCCGGCCGAGGCCGTCGAGTTCGACGGCGGCGCACCGCCAGCGGTGGTCCGGGCCGCGCTCCAGGCGGAAGGCGAGGGCGCGGACGCGGGGGCCGGCGGCGAGCGAGGCGAAGACCTCCAGGACGGTGTCGGCGGCGTGCGGCTGGGCGGCGCAGCGGCGCAGCACGGGCCGCGGGCCGGGGGTGCGCGACGCCGTCCTCGGCGCGAGCCGGACCAGCTGCTCGTACGCCTCCCCGACGGTCAGTCCCAGCATCGAGTGCACCGGCCGTTCCCCGCTGAGCACCGCGAGCAGTCGTTCCGCGAAGGCGGTGTGCACGGGGAGGGTGCGGCGGGGCGGTGCCGCGCCCGCGCGTCCCGGCCGTCCGCCGGGGGCGCCCTGTGCGGGCACGGCCGCCCGCGGCCGTGCTGCGGGCCCGAGGGGGCGGCGGGGGGCGCACACGCCGCCCGGGCGCGGTCCCGCGGGCCCCGTGGGGCGGTGCGCCGGGGGCAGGGGGCTGGCGGGGTGCTCGGTGCCGGCGTGGGGCATGGGGGATCCCTTCGGTGGGTGACCGTGTGATACCGGTCGGTAACTTTCCGTGGGGACCTTGTACGGGGGCGGGGCGCCCGGCTGCAAGGGGGTGCGGGCGGGCGGCGGACACGCTGGGTGATTCACCTATCAGGGGGACGCCGGGGTGCGGGCGGGCATCCCCGGGCGGCGGGGGCGGACGTATCCTGAGGGCGTTTCCGACTACGAAAGCGGCCAGCCATGCGCGTGTACGTCCCTCTGACCCTTCCCGGTCTCGCACAGGCGCACAAGGCGGGGGAGCTGGGACCCGGCCCGCTGACCGCCTACGCCGTCACGCCCGCGCTGCGCGAGTGGTACGTCTCCGACGACATCGAGGAGCTGGAGTACGCGGCGCTCAGCCGGGCCGCCGCCGCCTCGCTGCGGCTCGTCGCGGGCGACCCCTCCGCGCCGCGGCGCCGGGTGGTCGTCGCCGTGGACGTCGCCGACAAGGACGCCGCCGCGGACCCGGACCGCGGCCTCGACGCCGGTGCGATCGGCGAGGTGCGGATCGCCGGGGCGGTGCCGCTGGCCAAGGCCGCCGCCGTGCACGCCGACGCGGACGACGCCGAGGCGGACGTCACCGCGGCCGCCGCCGCGCTCGGCGCGGCCGACCAGGGCGACGACGACGCCCAGTTCGTCGTGGACGGGGCGGAGGACCACGAGCTGCTCTGGTTCGGGGTCCAGGAGATCCCCTCCCTCCTCGCCTGAGGCGCCGGCCTGTACCGTCGCTCCATGGGGAAGCAGCACACGGGGAAGCATCTGGTCTGGGACTGGAACGGGACCCTGCTCGACGACATCGCCGCCGTCATCGGCGCCACCAACGCCGCCTTCGCGGAGCTCGGCCTCGAACCGCTCACGCTGGAGCGGTACCGCGAGCTGTACACCGTCCCGGTGCCGAAGTTCTACGAGCGGCTGATGGGCCGGCTGCCCACCGACGCCGAGTGGACCGTGATGGACGGGACCTTCCACCGGCACTACTGGGAGCGGGCGGAGGGCTGCGGGCTGACCGCGGGCGCCGCCGAGCTGCTGGCCGCCCGGCAGGGCGCCGGGGCCACGCAGTCGCTGCTCTCGCTGGCGCCGCACGCCGAGCTGCTGCCGCTGGTGCGGCGGCACGGGATCGCCGAGCGGTTCGTCCGGGTCGACGGCCGGACCGACCGGTCGACGGACGGGAAGTCCGCGCACATGGTGCGCCACCTGGCGGCGCTGGCCGTGCCCGCGGAGCGGGTCGTCGTCATCGGGGACGCCGCCGACGACGCGGTGGCGGCGGCGCACGTCGGGGCGAAGGCCGTGCTGTTCACCGGCGGGTCGCACAGCCGGCGCTCGCTGGAGCGGGTCGGCGTGCCGGTGGTCGACTCCCTGGAGGAGGCCGTCGCCGTCGCGGAGGAGCTGGCCTGACCCGCGTACGGGCCGTGCGGGGGCGGCCCGGTGGACCGCCCCCGCCCCCGCGTCAGCCCTTCGCGCGCAGCACCTTCAGGAACTCGCGCATCCAGGTCGGGTGGTCCGGCCAGGCGCGCGAGGAGACCAGCAGCCCGTCGACGACCGCCGCCGAGTCCTGGAAGTCCGCGCCCGCCGCCTGCATGTCCAGTTCGAGCGCCGGGTACGCCGTCACCCGCCGGCCCTCCAGACCGCCGACCGCCGCCGTCAGCAGCGGGCCGTGGCAGATCTGCGCCACCGGCTTGTCCGCGTCGAAGAACGACTTGAGGATCTTGCGGAGCTCCGGGTCGTTGCGCAGGTACTCCGGAGCGCGGCCGCCCGGGATCACCACCGCCGCGTAGTCGCCCGGGTCGACCTCCGAGAAGGCGAGGTCGGCGGGCCAGGTGTAGCCGGGCTTCTCCGTGTACGTGTCGTAGCCGGGTTCGAAGTCGTGGACCACGAACCGGAGCTGCTTGCGCGCGGGGGCCGCGATGTCGACCTCGTACCCCTCTTCGAGCAGACGCTGGTACGGGTACAACACCTCCAGCGACTCCGCCGCGTCCCCTGTCACGATCAAGATCTTCGCCATGGCTCTCCCGGTTCCAGAGATGGTCGGTCCGTCGTCGTGCCGGCGTCCACGCTGCACCGTTCCGCGCGATCCGCCAAGAGTGCATGTGTCGCTGTCCAGAACGTCAAACTTCCACCCCCGCTTTTGTACACATACGGCTCATGACGGGGCAGGGGGCTTGAGCGATAGGCTTTTCCCGTGATCAGCGCGATACGCCGCGGGGGCAGTGCGGCCCCCGGCTGCCGCCCGGCCCGCTCACGCGGCCGGGCCGCCCGTGCGTTCGCCGATCCCCTCCGTCCGGAATCGCCGCTCACCGTGGCCGGTTTCCATCCGGGCATCTCCCATCCGGGCATAACGTCGACCTCGACCGGAACCACCGCGTCGAGGCGTTCTGCCCTACCCACCGACGTCACGCAACGGCGCGCGACAGGAGTCAGAGGACATGCAGACCAAGCTGGACGAAGCAAAGGCCGAGCTGCTCGAGAGGGCCGCCCGCGTAGCTGAGCACAGCCCGGTCGGGGGGCGACTTCCGACGGGCCCGGAGGGCGACCGCCCGGACCGGGACACCGTGCTCGACTATCTCCAGCGCTACTACCTGCACACCGCCCCCGAGGACCTGACCGACCGCGACCCGGACGACGTCTTCGGCGCCGCGCTCTCCCACTACCGGCTCGCGGAGAACCGCCCCCAGGGCACCGCGAACGTGCGCGTGCACACCCCGACGGTCGAGGAGAACGGCTGGACCAGCAGCCACTCCGTCGTCGAGGTCGTCACCGACGACATGCCGTTCCTCGTCGACTCCGTCACCAACGAGCTGTCCCGCCAGGGCCGCGGCATCCACGTCGTGATCCACCCGCAGGTCCTCGTCCGCCGTGACATCACCGGCAAGCTCATCGAGGTCCTGTCCACCCAGATCCACGGCGAGCTGCCGCACGACGCGCTCCCCGAGTCCTGGATCCACGTCGAGATCGACCGCGAGACCGACCGGGCCGACCTCAAGCAGATCACCGCCGACCTGCTCCGCGTCCTGTCCGACGTCCGCGAGACCGTCGAGGACTGGGAGAAGATGCGCGACGCCGCGCTGCGCATCGCCGAGGGCCTGCCCGCCGAGCCCACCGCCTCCGACCTGCGGCCCACCGAGGTCGAGGAGGCCCAGGAGCTGCTGCGCTGGCTCGCCGACGACCACTTCACCTTCCTCGGCTACCGCGAGTACGAGCTCGTCGACGGCGACGCGCTCGCCGCCGTCCCCGGCACCGGCCTCGGCATCCTGCGCTCCGACCCGCACCACGCCGACGGCGAGTCGGGCCACCACGCCCACCCGGTCTCCCCGTCCTTCAGCCGGCTCCCCGCCGACGCCCGCGCCAAGGCCCGCGAGCACAAGCTGCTCATCCTCACGAAGGCCAACAGCCGTGCGACCGTCCACCGCCCCTCGTACCTCGACTACGTGGGCGTGAAGAAGTTCGACGCCGACGGCAACGTCATCGGCGAGCGCCGCTTCCTCGGCCTGTTCTCCTCCGCCGCGTACACCGAGTCCGTGCGCCGCGTCCCCGTCGTCAAGCGCAAGGTCCAGGAGGTCCTGGCCGGCGCGGGCTTCTCGCCCAACAGCCACGACGGCCGCGACCTGCTCCAGATCCTGGAGACCTACCCGCGCGACGAGCTGTTCCAGACCCCGGTCGACCAGCTCCAGGCCATCGTCACCAGCGTCCTCTACCTCCAGGAGCGGCGCCGGCTCCGGCTCTACCTGCGCCAGGACGAGTACGGCCGCTACTACTCGGCCCTCGTCTACCTGCCGCGCGACCGCTACACCACCCGCGTCCGGCTGCGGATCATCGACATCCTCAAGGAGGAGCTGAACGGCACCTCCGTCGACTTCACCGCCTGGAACACCGAGTCGATCCTCTCCCGCCTCCACTTCGTCATCCGCGTCGAGCCCGGCACCGCGCTCACCAAGCTCACCGACGCCGACGTGGACCGCATCGAGGCCCGGCTCGTCGAGGCCGCCCGCTCCTGGGCCGACGGCTTCGCCGAGGCCCTCAACGCCGAGTTCGGCGAGGAGCGCGCCGCCGAGCTGCTCCGCCGCTACGGCAACGCCTTCTCCGAGGGCTACAAGGCGGACCACTCGCCGCGCGCCGCCGTCGCCGACCTGGTCCGCATGGAGGCCCTCGCCGCCGGCGGCAAGGACTTCGCGCTCTCCCTCTACGAGCCCGTCGCGGCCGGCCCCGGCGAGCGCCGCTTCAAGATCTACAAGACCGGCGAGCAGGTCTCCCTCTCCGCCGTCCTGCCGGTCCTCAACCGCCTCGGCGTCGAGGTCACCGACGAGCGCCCGTACGAGCTGCGCTGCGCCGACCGCACCCACGCCTGGATCTACGACTTCGGCCTGCGGATGCCCGTGCCCACCGGCAACGGCGGCGACTACGTCGGCGACGACGCCCGCGAGCGCTTCCAGGAGGCGTTCGCCGCCACCTGGACCGGCGAGGCCGAGAACGACAACTTCAACTCCCTCGTCCTCTCCGCCGGGCTCACCTGGCGCGAGGCGATGGTGCTGCGCGCCTACGCCAAGTACCTGCGCCAGGCCGGCTCGACCTTCAGCCAGGACTACATGGAGGACACCCTCCGCAACAACGTCCACACCACCCGGCTGCTCGTCTCCCTCTTCGAGGCCCGGATGGCGCCGGAGCGCCAGCGCGCCGGCACCGAGCTCACCGACGGCATCCTGGAGGAGCTGGACGGCGCCCTCGACCAGGTCGCGAGCCTGGACGAGGACCGGATCCTGCGGTCCTTCCTCACCGTCATCAAGGCGACCCTGCGGACCAACTTCTTCCAGAAGTCCGCGGACGGCACCCCGCACGCGTACGTCTCCATGAAGTTCGACCCGCAGGCCATCCCCGACCTGCCGGCGCCGCGCCCCGCCTTCGAGATCTGGGTGTACTCGCCGCGCGTCGAGGGCGTCCACCTGCGGTTCGGCAAGGTCGCCCGCGGTGGTCTGCGCTGGTCCGACCGGCGCGAGGACTTCCGCACCGAGATCCTCGGCCTGGTCAAGGCGCAGATGGTGAAGAACACCGTCATCGTGCCCGTCGGCGCCAAGGGCGGCTTCGTCGCCAAGCAGCTCCCGGACCCGGCCGTGGACCGGGACGCGTGGATGGCCGAGGGCATCGCCTCGTACAAGACGTTCATCTCGGCGCTGCTCGACATCACCGACAACATGGTCGCCGGCGAGGTCGTGCCGCCGGTCGACGTGGTCCGCCACGACGAGGACGACACCTACCTCGTCGTCGCCGCCGACAAGGGCACCGCCACCTTCTCCGACATCGCCAACGGCGTCGCGGAGGACTACGGCTTCTGGCTGGGCGACGCCTTCGCCTCCGGCGGCTCCGCCGGCTACGACCACAAGGGCATGGGCATCACCGCCCGCGGCGCCTGGGAGTCCGTCAAGCGGCACTTCCGCGAGCTGGGCCACGACACCCAGACGGAGGACTTCACCGTCGTCGGCGTCGGCGACATGTCCGGCGACGTCTTCGGCAACGGCATGCTGCTCTCCGAGCACATCCGCCTGGTGGCCGCCTTCGACCACCGCCACATCTTCATCGACCCGAACCCGGACGCGGCCACCTCGTACGCCGAGCGCCGCCGCCTCTTCGAGCTGCCCCGCTCCTCCTGGGCCGACTACGACGCCTCGCTGCTGTCGGCGGGCGGCGGCGTCCACCCGCGCACCGCCAAGTCCATCCCGGTCAACGCCCACGTGCGGGCCGCGCTCGGCATCGAGGACGGCGTCACCAAGCTGACCCCGGCCGAGCTGATGAAGGCGATCCTCCAGGCCCCCGTGGACCTGCTGTGGAACGGCGGCATCGGCACGTACGTGAAGTCCTCCGCCGAGTCCAACGCGGACGTCGGCGACAAGGCCAACGACGCCATCCGCGTCGACGGCCAGGACGTCCGCGCCAAGGTCGTCGGCGAGGGCGGCAACCTCGGCGCCACCCAGCTCGGACGCATCGAGTTCGCCCGCGCGGGCGGCCCCGAGCGCACCGGCGGCAAGATCAACACCGACGCCATCGACAACAGCGCCGGCGTCGACACCTCGGACCACGAGGTCAACATCAAGATCCTGCTCAACGGGCTCGTCGCCGAGGGCGACATGACCGTCAAGCAGCGCAACAAGATCCTCGCCGAGATGACCGACGAGGTCGGCCGGCTCGTCCTGCGCAACAACTACGCGCAGAACGTGGCCCTCGCCAACGCCGTCGCCCAGTCGCCGTCCCTGCTCCACGCCCACCAGCGCTTCATGCGCCGCCTGGGCCGCGACGGGGCGCTCGACCGCCAGCTGGAGTTCCTGCCCAACGACCGGCAGATCCGCGAGCTCCTCAACAACGACAAGGGCCTCAGCCAGCCCGAGCTCGCCGTCCTCCTCGCGTACACCAAGATCACGGTGGCCGACGAGCTGATCGGCACCGAGCTGCCCGACGACCCGTACCTGGCCGGGCTGCTCCACGCCTACTTCCCGACGCTGCTGCGCGAGAAGTTCGGCGAGGCCGTCGACGGCCACGCGCTGCGCCGCGAGATCATCACCACCGTCCTGGTCAACGACACCGTCAACACCGGCGGCTCGACCTTCCTGCACCGCCTCCGCGAGGAGACCGGCGCCTCCCTGGAGGAGATCGTCCGCGCCCAGACCGCGGCCCGGACCATCTTCCGGCTCGCCGAGGTCTGGGACGCCGTCGAGGCCCTGGACAACCAGGTTCCGGCCGAGATCCAGACCCGGATGCGGCTGCACTCCCGCCGGCTCGTCGAGCGCGGCACCCGCTGGCTGCTCAACAACCGGCCGCAGCCGCTCGCGATCGGCGAGACCATCGACTTCTTCGCCGAGCGGGTCGAGCGGGTCTGGGAGCGGCTGCCGCAGCTGCTGCGCGGCTCGGACGCGGAGTGGTACCGGTCGATCCTGGACGAGCTGACCGGCTTCGGCGTTCCGGAGGAGCTGGCGGTGCGCGTCGCGGGCTTCTCCTCGGCCTTCCCGACCCTCGACATCGTCGCGGTCGCCGACCGCATGGAGAAGGACCCGCTGGACGTCGCCGAGGTCTACTACGACCTGGCCGACCGGCTGCGGATCACCGACCTGATGGACCGGATCATCGAGCTGCCGCGGGCCGACCGCTGGCAGTCCATGGCCCGCGCCTCCATCCGCGAGGACCTCTTCGCCGCCCACGCGGCGCTCACCTCCGACGTCCTGGCCGCCGGCAACGGCACCTCGACGCCCGAGGAGCGCTTCAAGGCCTGGGAGGAGAAGAACGCGGCGATCCTGGGCCGTGCCCGGACGACCCTGGAGGAGATCCAGGGCTCGGACACCTTCGACCTGGCGAACCTGTCGGTCGCCATGCGGACGATGCGGACGCTGCTGCGCACGCACAGCTGACGGCCGGGCGCCGGAGGGCCCCGTCGGACGTACGCGTCCGGCTGGGCCCTCCCGCTATTCCCGGACGGGGGTGACCGTGGACGTCCACAGCCGCCGGGCGGCGACGGCGGCCGCGGCGAGGAGCAGGGCGTTGCGCAGGGCCGTCACGGCCAGGCCGGCGGGGGTGCCGGCGACGACGTCGGCGTAGAGGACGGGGTACGCGAGGGAGCTGAGCACCGCCGCGGGGAGCAGGAGCACCGCGACCGGGCGCATCACGGTCCGGCGGGAGGTCAGGCAGACGGCGGCGAGGCCCAGCAGCCAGACCAGGTACTGGGGGCTGATCACCCGGCTGGTGACGGTGAAGAGCAGGACGGCGGCGAGGGCCGCGTCCAGCGGGGTCGCCTCGGTCCAGCGGCGCGACCGGAGCCGCCACAGCACCAGCCAGAGCAGGGCGGCGACGGTCAGCAGCAGGAAGAGGTGGCCGAGGGTGGAGACGTACGGGCCGACGTACTCGTACGCCCCGTAGCGGATCTCCACCGTGCCCGGCCACAGGCCGCCCGCGCGGGCGAGGGCGAGCGCGGTGCCGCCCAGGGACTCGATCTGGACGCCCCGCGCGCCCTGCTGCCGCAGGAAGCCGAGCGGGCCGGAGAAGCAGAGCGCGAGCACGGCGAGGAGGGTGACGGCGGTGACGGCGGCGGCCGTCCACGCCTCGCGGGTGGTGCGCCCCCGGGGCGTGCCGATCAGCGCGAGCGCCGGCCACACCTTGACCATCGCGCCGAGCCCGGCGAGCGCGCCGCCCAGCCGGTGGGCGGCGGGGGAGCGGCCCTTGAGCACGAGGAGGGCGAGGACGGCGAGGGCGGTGGCCTGGACGTCGTACCGGGCGAGCGGCAGGTGGAGGAGGAGCGGCAGGGCGCAGACCCAGTACCAGGCGCCGTGGGTGACCCGGGAGCGGTCGGCGACGGCCAGGCCGAGGGTGACGGCGGCGTCGGCGAGCAGGGTCAGGACGACGAACGCCTGGGTGTAGTCGAGCCAGGGGGTGAGCAGCCCCGGCGCCATGATCACCAGGCCGGCGCCGGGCGGGTACTGCCAGGTCGGGTCGGCGGGCGGGAAGGCGCCGTCGGCGAACTGGCCGTACCAGTACCGGTAGAGGAGCTGCACCTCGTGGCCGACCCCGCCGACGCCGAGGGCGTCGCTCGCGAGCAGCGCCAGCATGCCCACCCGGGTGATCAGCCAGACGGCGGCGAGCGCGAGGGCGGGGCCGCTGCCGACGGTGACGAAGGTGGCGGACGTGAAGGTGTCCGACTCGAAGGGCGAGCGGGTGAGGGAGGGGGGCGCGGGGGCCGTGGGACCGGAGGCGCGGGAGCGTCCGGCGTCACGGGGGTCGGGGCGATCGGGCGTCGTCACGCTCCGACCTTAGGTCCGTTACATCCTGTATGCCTTATTTTTCCTTTTCGGTGGCGCCCGTCCCGGTGAACCCCGCCTGCCGGGGGCCGGAAGGACCCCGCGGCCGACGACGTGCCGGGCCGTG
>NZ_JBEZUZ010000128.1:0-16772 GCF_040636735.1 Streptomyces sp. NPDC035033
CCGCCCCCCCGGCGCGCCCGCCCTCCCCCGCGCCCCCGGCCCCCCCCCCGGGGGGGGGGCCGGGGGGGGCCGGGGGGGGGGGGCGGCCCCCGGCGGCCCCGCCCCCGGCCCCGGCCCCCGCGCCCGTACAGCCCCAGCCCCAGCCGGCCCCCGCGCCGGCGCCCGCTCCGACGCCCTCCCCGGCGCCCGCGCCCGCCGCGCCCTCCTGGGCCCGGCCGCAGCAGCCCGCCGCCCCGGAGCCGCACCAGGCCCAGCAGCCGGTGCCGCAGCCGGCGCAGCCGCAGGGGCAGCAGCCGGTCGTGCCGTGGAAGCCGCCGGTCGATGACCCGTTCCTGCGGGCCGCCCGCGAGCAGGCGTCCGCGCCCCCGGCCGGGCTCGGCCGCCGGCTCCTCGCCCGGCTGGTCGACACCCTCCTGGTGGGCGCGATGGCGGCCGGCGCGGCCTTCCCCTTCGTCACCGCGGCCCTCGACCACATCGACGCCAAGATCGAGGCCGCCAAGCGGTCCGGCGTCACCGTCCAGGTCTGGCTGGTCGACGGCACCACCTCCGTCCAGTTCGGCATCGCGCTCGGCCTGCTGCTCGTCCTCGGCGTGCTGTACGAGGCGCTGCCCACGGCCAAGTGGGGCCGCACGCTCGGCAAGAAGCTGTGCGGCCTCCAGGTCCGGGACATCGAGGCGCACGAGCCGCCGTCCTTCGGCCGCTCCCTGCGCCGCTGGTTCCTGTACACCTTCCTGGGCCTGCTCGTCATCGGCGTCGTGAACGTGCTGTGGTGCGTCTTCGACCGCCCGTGGCGCCAGTGCTGGCACGACAAGGCCGCCCGCACCTTCGTCGCGAAGGTCTGACGCCCCGTCCGGGGGACCGGCCCGCCGGGGCGGGTCCCCCGGACGGGCGCCCATCCGTTGCGGGCCCCGGACGGCCGGGATGCGATGCCCCCATGAGCACCGACCAGCCGCCGCCCGGCCCGCCCCCCGACGACGACCCGTTCCGCAAGCGGCCCCAGGAGCCGCCGCCGGGCTCCCCGCCGCCCGGCCCCCCGCCGTCGGGAGGCCCGCCGCCGGGCAGCCCGTACGACTCCCCGTACCCGCCCCCGCCCCCGTACGGCGGCTACGGCGGGGGATACGGCGGCACCGACCCGCTCTCCGGGATGCCGCCGCTCGCCGAGTCCGGGCGCCGCATCCTCGCCCGGCTCATCGACTGGGTGATCATCGCGGTGCCGCTGGCGATCATCGGCATCCCGTTCGACGTCTACGACCGGGCGACGGTGGACGGCGACGACTTCCAGGCCACCTGGACCGGCGGCGGCCAGCTCGTCTTCCAGCTCCTCACGATCGTCGCCTACGTCGCGTACGACACCGTGCTCACGGCGAAGAACGGGCAGACCCTCGGCAAGCGGCTGATGAAGCTGCGCGTCGCCATGCTCAACGACGGCTCCACGCCCCCGATGAGCCAGTCCCTGCTGCGGGCGGTCGTGCTCTGGCTGCCCGCGCTGATCTGCTGCGCCTGCCTCTGGCCGCTGCTGCTGCTCATCCTCATCCTGGTCGACAAGCCCTACAAGCAGGGCCTGCACGACAAGGCGGCGAAGACGGTGGTCGTCACCGTGCCCCAGTAGCCCCCGGCGGAACGGACGGACTCACGGACCGGTCCGGGCATCGGCTCCCGCGCCCACCTGCGCGGCCGGTACCCGGACCGCGTCGTTCCCGGCCCGCGCCGGCGGCGGGACGGCGGCCGTGCCCGGGGACTTGACGGACCGCGCCCCTTTGGGCATCGTCACCGCCACGAGGACGCCGAGCAGCAGCCCGGCGAGGCAGGACAGGACGATGCCGGGCGGTCCGGTGGCACCGGTCAGGAGCAGGAGCGCGGCGGTCGCGAGGACCACGACGGCCGAACCGTAGGCGTACTGCGCTGCGTTCGGACGCTGCATGACGGATACCGCCCCTCCGGACTCCCGGTCGACTCTACGACGCTCGATGCCCGGACGGAACGCCGGGTAAGCGCGACCCGGCCCATGGTGCCGGAGCACGGGGGGCGCACGGGTGGCACGGAACGGGCCCGACGGCCCTCCGGCACCGTGATGTTCACCTCTCTTCCCCTTGCGGACCGTCCGCATATCGGATTTCGACACCCGCATAGTGCACTTGGTGTGTGCAAGTCAAGATCTGTCTTTTCTCGACTCTCTCCGGTCGAATGTCGTCACTTGTGACGCGCGACCCCGCCGGACGGACACCCCACCTTCTGGTCCGGAGGCGCGGGCGCCGGGGAGGAACGACACCAAGTGACCAACAGACGACGGGCGATTCGGGCGTCCGCGGTCGTCGTGGCGCTCGCGGCCACCGCCGCCACCGCCTCGACCTTCAGCACCGCCTGGGCGAACGAGGACGGCAGGATCACGGCGGCGGACGTCCGCCACGACCCGGCCCCGGGCCACGACCACGGCAACGAGAAGACCGCGGTCGACCACGACCTCGACGGCCCCTTCAGCAAGCAGCAGGCGCAGCAGCGCAAGGCCGCGCTGGAGCAGGTCCTCAAGGGCGAGGCCACGATCGAGCGCCGCGGGGGCTCGCAGGTCGTGAAGCTCGACGCGAAGAAGTACGTCGAGCTCGGCCGCGAGAAGACCGACAAGATCTTCACCATCCTGGTCGAGTTCGGCGACCAGGTGGACACCACCACCCTCGTCGACCGCAAGGACGACGAGACGGACGAGCTGAAGCCGAAGTTCGGCGGCCAGCCCGGCCCGCTGCACAACGCGATAGCCGAGCCCGACCGGTCGAAGGACAACTCGACCGCGTGGCAGGCCGATTACGACCAGAAGCACTTCGAGGACCTGTACTTCGGCACCGGCAAGGACCCGAAGACCGGCCAGCCGAAGCAGTCGCTGAAGACCTACTACGAGCGCACCTCGTCCGGCCGCTACTCGGTCGACGGCATGGTCTCCGACTGGGTCAAGGTCCCCTACAACGAGGCCCGTTACGGCTCCAACTACTGCGGCCAGTCCAACTGCGCCAACGTGTGGGACACCGTCCGCGACGGCGTCAACGCCTGGGTCGCCGACCAGAAGGCCCAGGGCAAGACCGACGCCCAGATCAAGGCCGACCTGGCGTCCTACGACCAGTGGGACCGCTACGACTTCGACGCCGACGGCAACTTCAACGAGTCCGACGGCTACATCGACCACTTCCAGATCGTCCACGCCGGCGAGGACGAGTCGGCGGGCGGCGGCGTCCAGGGCGGCGACGCCCTGTGGGCCCACCGCTGGTACGCCTACGGCACCAGCGCGGGCAAGACCGGCCCGGAGAACAACAAGGCCGGCGGCACCCCGATCGGCGACACCGGCATCTGGGTCGGCGACTACACGATGCAGCCCGAGAACGGCGGCCTCGGCGTCTTCGCCCACGAGTACGGCCACGACCTCGGCCTGCCGGACCTGTACGACACCGCGGGCGGCGAGAACTCGACCGGCTACTGGTCGCTGATGTCCTCCGGCTCCTGGCTGGGCCTGGGCAAGGACTCCATCGGCGACATGCCCGGCGACATGAACGCCTGGGACAAGCTGCAGCTCGGCTGGCTCAACTACACCAAGGTGACCGACGAGCAGCGCGCCGAGAAGTCCGTCCACAAGCTGGGCGTCGCGGAGTACAACACCAAGAACCCGCAGGCGCTCCTCGTCGAGCTGCCGAAGAAGGCCGTCACCACCGACATCGTCGCCCCCGCCGAGGGCGCCGCCCAGTGGTGGAGCGACATGGGTGACGACCTCAAGAACACCCTCACCCGCTCCGTCGACCTGACGGGCCGGTCGTCCGCCTCCCTGGAGCTCCAGGGCTGGTACGACATCGAGGCCGAGTACGACTACCTCTACACCGAGGTGTCGACGGACGGCGGCGCCAACTGGACCGCCGTGGACGGCACCGCCGACGGCAAGGCCCTCCCGCGCGACGCGGCCGGCTCCCCGGCGCTGACCGACGTCTCCGGCGCCCACAAGAAGCTCGTCTACGACCTCTCGGCGTACGCGGGCAAGAAGTTCGACCTCCGCTTCCGCTACCAGACGGACGGCGGCGCGGGCGGCAAGGGCTTCACCGCCGACGCCATCACGCTGACCGCCGACGGCGCCCCCGTCTTCACCGACGGCGCCGAGAACGGCGACAACGGCTGGACGCCGAAGGGCTTCTCGCGGGTCGGCAAGGGCTTCACCAACGAGTACGAGCAGTACTACATCGCCGAGAACCGCCAGTACGTCTCGTACGACGCCACCCTCAAGGTCGGCCCGTACAACTTCGGCTTCACCGGCGACCGCGAGAACTGGGTCGAGCACTACCCGTACCAGAACGGTCTGCTCATCTGGAAGTGGGACCTGTCCCAGAAGGACAACAACACCTCCGTCCACCCGGGCCAGGGCCTGATCCTCCCGATCGACGCCCACCCGACCCCGCTGAAGTGGCACGACGGCACCCTGATGCGCAACCGCGTCCAGGCGTACGACTCCACCTTCGGAACGTACCGGACGGACGCTTTCCAGCTGCACCTCAAGGACGTCCCGACCTGGGTCCGCTCGCAGCCGGGCAACCCGGTCTTCGACGACCGCAAGGGCACGTACTGGTTCGAGGAGACCAAGCGCGCCGGCGTGAAGGTCACTGACACCAACACCAAGATCGAGGTCGTCAAGGAGCCGAAGAACGGCCAGACGATCACGGTCCGGGTGGGCCCGTCGACCCGATGATCGACTAGCCACTGGCAAAACCGCAGGTCAAAGCGTGATCGGCCGTCGCCCTCTAGCGGGCGGCGGCCGATCGTGTTTAGGTGCAGCTGACCGAGTTCTCAGGAACTCCTTATTGACAGTCGGCTCACGGGGGAGTGGTTCCGCATGCCCGGTGGAGGGTTCTGCAAGTTGCCGGGAGGCAGTGTGGTGGTCGCGATAGGGCTGCCCAGCCCGGCCGGGGACGGCGCGACCGTGCGCTTCCTCGTCCACGCCGCGAACCGGGCGCGGGCCCTGACCAGGCTCCGAAACCTGGGCCTGCGGTCGGTTTACCTGCGGGGGAACGCCGAGCCGCCCACCCCGGACGAGATCACCGCCGTCCTCCACCACCCGGACGGGCTGCTGTGGAGGTCCACACCGGGCGCCGCGCAGGAGCTGTGGCACCCGGCCAGGACCCTGCCCAAGGCCCCCGCGGCCTGAGCGGGCCCGGGAGACGGACCCCGCGGGACACGGGGCCCCGGACGCGGGGCTCAGGGCCCGGGGCCGGTGCTCCGGGCTAAGGCCCCGCGGGGCCCGCGGGGCCCGGGGCTCCGGGCTCAGGCGACGACCGGCTCGCCCCGGAGCTCCACACCGGCCTCGCGGAGCTCCGTGAGCGCCCGGTCGGTGGTCGCCCGGGCGACGCCCGCCGTGAGGTCGAGCAGCACCCGGGTGCGGAAGCCCGCGCGGGCCGCGTCCAGGGCGGTGGCCCGGACGCAGTGGTCGGTGGCGATGCCGACCACGTCGACCTCGGTGACCTCCCGGGCGCGCAGCCAGTCCGCGAGCGGCACGCCGTTCTCGTCGAAGCCCTCGAAGCCGCTGTACGCGGCGGCGTACGCGCCCTTGTCGAAGACGGCCTGCACGGCGCCGCCGGCGACGGCGGGGGCGAAGTTCGGGTGGAAGCCGACGCCCTCGGTGCCGGCCACGCAGTGCGCCGGCCAGGAGTCGACGTAGTCCGGCGCCTCGCCGGCCGGGGCGAAGTGGGCCCCCGGGTCGATGTGGTGGTCACGGGTGGCGACGACGTGCCGGTACGCGGCGCCGGCCGCCTCGCCCACCAGTTCGGTGATGGCGGCGGCGACGTCCGCGCCGCCGGTCACGGCGAGGCTGCCGCCTTCGCAGAAGTCGTTCTGTACGTCCACGACGATCAGTGCGCGGTGCATGGCGGGTGTCCTCGGGTGGTCGGAAGGGGTGGGCCCGAGCCTAGAGACTCCGCCCCCGCTCCGGGAGGGGACGTCACCGGGCTCTGGACGTATCTCTAGATGTACTCCGTCGGCAGCACGGGCTCGCCGCGCGACAGCTGGACGGCCGACATCGGCAGCGCGGCGCGGGCCGCGATGTGCCGGGCGCGGGCGGCCTCCAGGGGCTCCCGGGCCATCACCTCGCCGCCCTTGACCAGCTCGACCAGGAGCTGGTCGCCCGCGAGGGCCTCCGGGACCGGTCCGGTGCCGACGACCTCGGTCTCCGCGACCCCGTCGGCGTCGCGGCGGCGCGCCGCCCACTTGCGGCCGCCGACGGACGCCTTGCCGCCCAGCGACTTCTTCGCCACCGGGACCAGGGGGGCCTTCGGATCGGCCGAGGAGGCACGGGCGACCAGCTTGTAGACCATCGAGCAGGTGGGGTGCCCGCTGCCGGTGACCAGCTGGGTGCCGACCCCGTACGCGTCCACCGGCGCCGCGGCCAGCGAGGCGATGGCGTACTCGTCGAGGTCCGAGGTGACCACGATCTTCGTGTCCCGGGCGCCCAGCTCGTCGAGCTGCTGGCGGACCCGGTGGGCGACGAGCAGCAGGTCGCCGGAGTCGATGCGGACGGCCCCGAGCTCCGGCCCGGCGATCTCGACGGCGGCGCGGACCGCCTCGGTCACGTCGTAGGTGTCGACGAGGAGGGTGGTGCCCCGGCCCAGGGTGTCGACCTGGGCGCGGAAGGCGTCCCGCTCGCTGTCGTGGAGCAGGGTGAAGGCGTGCGCGGAGGTGCCGACGGTCGGGATGCCGTAGCGGAAGCCGGCCGCGAGGTCCGAGGTGGAGTCGAAGCCGCCGACGTAGGCGGCGCGGGCGGAGGCCACGGCGGCCAGCTCGTGGGTGCGGCGGGCGCCCATCTCGATCAGCCGGCGCCCGCCCGCCGCGGCCGACATGCGGGAGGCGGCGGCCGCGATGGCCGAGTCGTGGTTGAGGATCGAGAGGATCACCGTCTCCAGGAGCACGCACTCGGCGAAGGAGCCCTCGACGCGCAGCACGGGGGAGCCGGGGAAGTACACCTCGCCCTCGGGGTAGCCCCAGATGTCGCCGGAGAAGCGGTAGCGGGACAGCCACTCCAGGGTCGGCTCGTCGACGATCCCGCGCTCGCGCAGGAAGCCGAGGACGGCCGGGTCGAAACGGAAGTTCTCGACGGCGTCCAGGACCCGGCCGACGCCCGCGAGGACGCCGTACCGCCGCCCCTCGGGCAGCCGCCGGGTGAAGACCTCGAAGACGGAGTGCCGGTCGGCGGTGCCGGCCCGGAGGGCCGCCTGGAGCATGGTCAGCTCGTACTGGTCGGTGAAGAGCGCGGTCGACGGCACGTCCACCGGGAGCCCAAGGTCCGCAGCGTTCATGGCAGGAATGCTAGCGCACTATTCGTCAGTCTGACGAATAGTGCGGCGGTGTTCCCGTCGGGGCGGCCCGTTTGCGCGACGGGGGGTGCCGGGTGGCAGCATGGGACGGGTGAGCATCGCGCCTATCGAGATCGAACGGACCGAGTCGGCCGAGGAGGTCTCCGCGGTCGTCGAGCCCGACGTCCCCTGGGTCACCCTCGTGCACAACGACCCGGTGAACCTGATGAGCTATGTCACCTACGTCTTCCAGACGTACTTCGGCTACTCCAAGGACAAGGCGCACAAGCTGATGCTCGACGTGCACAACAAGGGCCGCGCGGTGGTCTCCAGCGGCACCCGCGAGGAGATGGAACGGGACGTGCAGGCGATGCACGGCTACGGACTGTGGGCGACGCTCTCCCAGGACCGCGGCTGATGGCCGGCCACTTCGAGACGGTGCCCGGCGGCGGCGCGGCCGTCGCCCTCGACGAGGTCGAGGTCTCCATCCTGCGCTCCCTCGCCGTCCAGCTCCTGGAGCTGATCGGCCCCGGCGACGAGCCCGACGCGGACGCCGACCCCCTCGCCGCCCTCTTCGCCGAGGGCCCCAGCAAGCCCCCCGCCGACCCCGCCCTGCGCCGGCTCTTCCCCGACGCGTACGCGGACGACACCGAGGAGCTGCGGGCCGCCGCGGCCGACTTCCGCCGCTTCACCGAGAACGACCTGCGCGCCCGCAAGCGCGAGGACGCCCTCGCGGTGGTGCGCGCCCTCGACGGGCTGAGCAGCGAGGGGCCGGAGGAGTCCGTGGTCCTGAAGCTGACCCCGGACGAGTCCCGGGCCTGGCTCGGCACCCTCAACGACCTGCGGCTGACCATCGCCACCCGGCTGGAGATCACCGAGGACGAGGAGAGCGAGCGGCTCTACCGGCTGCCGGACAGCGATCCGCGCAAGCCCATGGTGATGGCCTATCTCTGGCTCGGCGCCCTTCAGGAGTCACTGGTCGAGACGCTGATGTCCTGAGGGACGGGCGCGGCGGGGCGTTCGCTCAGCGGACGCTCAAATCCGGATAACGAACTCGTTATACGGGCGACCACCTTGCCGTCTTAAGTCCCTTTTCTCCTGATTTTTTTGTGGCGTGGGTCACGCGCAACTCCGTCGATCACCCCTCACCCCGTGATAAATCTTCACGACCGCTCGGGGACGCCACCCCTGTTCCCGAGGGCGCTTCGGCCGGCTGACCGCCGGCGGCACTCCATCCACATCCGGGGGGATCAGGACCTGATCCGCAGCAGACGCACTCGCCGTCGCGCGGATCAGCATGGAGAAAGGCGCACCACCATGACCTCAGTGCAGGTCGACCAGCACCACGACGGCAATGAGGCCGCGGACTCCGCCTCGGGCGAGGGCTACCACCGGGCACTCGGCGCCCGCCAGATCCAGATGATCGCGATCGGCGGCGCCATCGGCACCGGCCTCTTCCTCGGCGCGGGCAAGGGCATCTCCAAGGCGGGCCCCAGCCTGATCCTCGCGTACGCCCTCGCGGGCCTCGTGATCTTCTTCATCATGCGGGCGCTCGGCGAGCTCCTCATGTACCGCCCCGTCTCCGGCTCCTTCTCGGAGTACGCGCGGGAGTTCATCGGCCCCTTCGCGGGCTTCGTGACCGGCTGGACGTACTGGCTCTTCTGGGTCGTCACCGGCATCACCGAGGTCACCGCCGCGGCCACCTACATGACGTACTGGTGGGACATCCCGCAGTGGCTCTCCGCCCTGGTCTTCACCGTGATCCTCTACGGCGCCAACCTGATCTCCGTGAAGCTCTTCGGCGAGCTGGAGTTCTGGTTCTCCATGGTCAAGGTCACCGCCATCATCGGCATGATCCTGATCTGCGCCGGCATCCTCACGATCGGCTTCTCCGACGCCGGTGACACCGCGTCGATCACCCACCTGTGGGACCTCGGCGGCTTCTTCGCCGGCGAGGACGGCCTCGTCTCCACCCTCATGACCCTCCAGATGGTCATGTTCGCCTTCCTCGCCGTCGAGCTGGTCGGCGTCACCGCCGGCGAGTCCAAGGACCCGAAGACCGTCCTGCCCAAGGCCATCAACACCGTGCCGTGGCGCATCGCCGTCTTCTACGTCGGCGCGCTCATCATGATCCTGTCGGTCGTCCCGTGGACCCACTTCAAGCCGGGCGTCTCCCCGTTCGTCGCCGCCTTCGAGGAGATGGGCCTCAGCATCGGCGCCGCCATCGTCAACTTCGTCGTCCTGACGGCCGCCCTCTCCTCCTGCAACTCGGGCATGTACTCCACCGGCCGCATGCTGCGCGACCTCGCGCTCAACGGCCAGGGCCCGAAGCTCTTCACCCGGCTGACGAAGAGCGGCACCCCGCTGATCGGCACCACCTTCTCGGCCGCGCTGATGATGGTCGGCGTCTGGATCAACTACCAGTGGCCCGGCGAGGCGTTCAACTACGTCGTCTCCTTCGCCACCATCTCCGGCATGTGGGCCTGGATCATGATCCTGATCTGCCAGATCCGCTTCCGCCTCAAGGCCGACCGCGGCGAGCTGCCCCAGTCGTCCTTCAAGGCCCCCGGCGGCATCTGGGCCAGCTCCTTCGCCCTCGCCTTCATCGGCCTGGTCGTGGTGACCATGGGCATCGACGAGGGCAACCGCGTCGCCCTCTACGGCGCCCCCGTCTGGGGCCTGCTCCTCGCCGTCGCCTACCTGGTGCTCAAGGCCCGCAACCCCGAGAGCGCCGCCTTCGCCAAGCGCTCCTGACCCACCCCGTCCCAGCATCCGGGCCGCCCCGTACCACTCCTCGGTACGGGGTGGCCCGTCTGCTTATCCTGTCGGCATGCTGACCCTCACCCGAGACCTGTACGACCGGATCGTGGAACACGCCCGGGCGGACCACCCCGACGAGGCCTGCGGCGTGGTCGCGGGACCGGTCGGCTCGGGCCGCCCCGAGCGGTTCATCCCGATGCTCAACGCGGCGCGCTCGCCCACCTTCTACGAGTTCGACTCCGCCGACCTCCTCAAGCTCTACCGCGAGATGGACGACCGGGACGAGGAGCCCGTGATCATCTACCACTCGCACACGGCGACCGAGGCGTACCCCTCCCGCACCGACATCACCTACGCCAACGAGCCGGGCGCCCACTACGTCCTGGTCTCCACCGCCGACACCGACGGCGCCGGCGACTTCCAGTTCCGCTCGTACACGATCGTCGACGGCGTCGTGGAGGAGGAAGAGGTCAAGGTCGTCGAGGCGTACGAGTGACCCCCGGGCGGCCGGTCCACCGGCCGCCCCGCCTCCCCGGCCCACCGGCCGCCCCGCCCCCGGTCCGCCTCCGTCCCGACAGGTGGTCGGCAAACATCCACCATCTGAGATCACATTCCGGAACCCGGACCGGGAATCGATACGATGACCGCATGGTTTCCCACGACGTGAGCGAAGAGACTCCGGGCACCCTCCTGCTCGTTGCCCGCCTGCACGTCGACCTGTGCCGTCTCGCCAGCGCGATCTGTTCGCCCCGCGCTGGGCTCTGAACGACCCGGCCGAGCGCACCTCACCACGCACCACCCCCTCGCGCGGGGGTTCCGCCGCGCGCCCACCACGCCACTCCCGACAGGAGCCCACGCCATGGCCATCGAGGTCCGCATCCCGACGATCCTCCGCACCTACACCGACGGCGCCAAGGCCGTCGAGGGCAGCGGTGGCACCCTCGCCGAGCTCTTCGCCGACCTGGAGACCCGCCACTCCGGCATCGAGGCCCGCATCGTGGACGAGGGCAAGCTCCGCCGCTTCGTCAACGTCTACCTCAACGACGAGGACGTCCGCTTCCTCGACGGCATCGACACCAAGCTGTCCGACGGCGACAGCGTCACGATCCTGCCGGCCGTCGCCGGCGGCATGGTCTGAGCGGCCCGGCCCATGCGATACGACTCCCCGCTGGCGGCCGTCGGCAACACGCCGCTCGTCCGCCTTCCCCGGCTCTCGCCCTCCGAGGACGTCCGCATCTGGGCCAAGCTGGAGGACCGCAACCCCACCGGCTCGGTCAAGGACCGCCCCGCGCTCCACATGATCGAACAGGCGGAGAAGGACGGCCGGCTCACCCCCGGCTGCACCATCCTGGAGCCCACCAGCGGCAACACCGGCATCTCCCTGGCCATGGCGGCCAGGCTCAAGGGCTACCGCATCGTCTGCGTCATGCCCGAGAACACCAGCGAGGAGCGCCGCCAGCTGCTCGCCATGTGGGGCGCGGAGATCATCTCCTCCCCGGCCGCCGGCGGCTCCAACACCGCCGTCCGGGTCGCCAAGGAACTGGCCGGGCAGCACCCCGACTGGGTGATGCTCTACCAGTACGGCAACCCGGACAACGCCGGCGCCCACTACGCCACCACGGGCCCCGAGATCCTCGCCGACCTGCCGTCCATCACCCACTTCGTGGCCGGCCTCGGCACCACCGGCACCCTCATGGGCGTCGGCCGCTACCTGCGCGAGCACAAGCCCGACGTCAAGATCGTCGCCGCCGAGCCCCGCTACGACGACCTCGTCTACGGGCTCCGCAACCTCGACGAGGGCTTCGTCCCCGAGCTGTACGACGCCTCCGTCCTCACCACCCGCTTCTCGGTGGGCTCGGCCGACGCCGTCACCCGCACCCGGGAACTCCTCCAGCAGGAGGGCATCTTCGCCGGCGTCTCCACCGGCGCGGCCCTCCACGCCGCGATCGGCGTGGGCAACAAGGCGGTCAAGGCCGGCGAGAGCGCCGACATCGCCTTCGTCGTCGCCGACGGCGGCTGGAAGTACCTCTCCACCGGCCTCTACACCGCCGCCACCACCGAAGAGGCCATCGCCACGGTCCAGGGCCAGCTCTGGGCCTGACCCCCCGGCCCGCTCCGAAGGAAACGGCCTAGCGCGCGAGATGGCGGACCTGGTCCCACACGACCGGGTCCGCCTCGCCCACCCTCCGGCGGAAGTCCGCCAGCGGCACGTCCCGCAGCTCGTCCGTCTCCAGGAAGCTCGCCCGCCCCCGCGCGTCGCCCACCGCCCCCGGCGGCAGCGCGATCACCCCCGGCCGCTCGTCGTGGTACTTGCTGGTGATCTTCGCGACCAGCGCCCCGTCGCCCCGCACCACCAGCACCAGGCACGGCCGGTCCTTCGACCGCGGACCGTCCTCGAACGGCACCTCGGCCCACCAGATCTCCCCGGCCCGCGGCACCCGCGCACCGGCCGGCCGCTTCCGGGCCGGCCGCTTCCCGCGCGGCGCCGGACGCGCCGGCGGACGGGTCCGCCCCGAGGGCCCGCGGGCCGACCGCTTCCTCCCGTCGGCGACCACGACCACCAGCGCGATCACCACGACCGCGGCCAGCGCGGGCCACCACGACGTGTCCATACCCCATGACGTTACCGGCGACCGCCGCACCGCGCCGCCGCGCCCCGCCGTCCATCCGAACCGGTGACAGAGCCCGTGAGTTCGCCCACAACGGGACGCCACGAAGGAGCGACCGGCCCCCGTGCGCCTTACTCTCGTCTGACCGCACGGCCTCCCCCTCCCCTTGCGTGCCTGACCGCACCCGTCCACGGAGGTTCACGCTCCTATGAAGCTCACCGTCGTCGGCTGCTCCGGGTCGTTCCCGTCCGCGGAATCGGCCTGTTCGAGCTACCTCGTCGAGGCCGACGGCTTCCGGCTGCTCCTCGACATGGGCAACGGCGCCCTCGGCGAGCTGCAGCGCCACATCGGTCTCTACGACCTCGACGCGATCTTCCTCAGCCATCTGCACGCGGACCACTGCATCGACATGTGCGGCTACTTCGTCGCCCGCTACTACCGCCACGACGGCGGCCGCTGCGCCCCGATCCCCGTGTACGCCCCCGAGGGCGCCGAACAGCGCCTGACCACGGCCTACGCCGACACGCCCTCCCCGACCTCGATGAGCGAGGTCTTCGACTTCCGCACCCTGGGCTCGGGCACCTTCGACCTGGGCCCGTTCACGGTCCGCACCGAGAAGGTGTGCCACCCGGTGGAGGCGTACGGCATCCGCGTCGAACACGGCGGCCGCTCCCTGGCGTACTCCGGCGACACCGGCGTCTGCGACGCCCTCCACTCCCTCGCCGACGGCGTCGACCTCTTCCTCTGCGAGGCCTCCTTCACCCACGGCAAGGAGGACATCCCGGAGCTCCACCTCAACGGCCGCGAGGCCGGCGCCCACGCCACCCGCGCCGCCGTCGGCCGTCTCGTCCTCACCCACATCCCCCCGTGGACGGACGGCGAGCGGAACCTCGCGGACGCGCGCGAGGTGTACGCCGGGCCGGCGGAGCTGGCGAAGTCGGGCGCGGTCTACGAGGTCTGACGACACGGGAAGGGCCCCGGAACCTGAGGTTCCGGGGCCCTTGCGCGTACGGGGAGGGGCTCACGCCTTGGTGAGGTCCTCGATCTCCTCCTCGGGCTCGCGGCCCGGGGTGGGGAGGTTGAACTTGGTGATCGCGAAGCGGAAGACCACGTAGTAGACCGCCGCGAAGACGAGACCGATCGGGATGATCAGCCACGGCTTGGTCGCGTGCGTCCAGTTCAGGGCGTAGTCGATGAAGCCGGCCGAGAAGTTGAAGCCCGCGTGGACGCCGAGCGCCCAGGTGACGGCCATGGAGAGGGCGGTCAGGACGGCGTGCAGCACGTACAGGACCGGCGCGATGAACATGAAGGAGAACTCGATCGGCTCGGTCACACCGGTGACGAACGAGGTCAGGGCCAGCGAGACCATCATGCCGAGGACGACCTTGCGGCGCTCCGGGCGGGCGGAGTGGGCGATGGCGATGGCGGCGGCCGGGAGGCCGAACATCATGATCGGGAAGAAGCCGGACTGGAACATGCCGGCCGTCGGGTCACCGGCCAGGAAGCGCGGGATGTCGCCGTTGACGACCTCGCCGGCGGCGTTGGTGAAGTCGCCGAGCTGGAACCAGGCGACGGTGTTCACGAACTGGTGCATGCCGATCGGGATCAGCGCGCGGTTCACACCGCCGAAGAGCGCGGCGCCGCCGGCGCCGAGGCCGGTCATCCACTCGCCGAAGTTCGAGATGCCGTTGCCGATGGGCTCCCAGACCAGGCCGAAGAAGACGCCCACGGCGAGGCCGACGAAGGCCATGATGATCGGGACGAGACGGCGGCCGTTGAAGAAGCCGAGCCAGTCGACCAGCTTGGTGCGGTGGTACTTCTGCCACAGCACGGCGGTCAGCAGACCCATGATGATGCCGCCGAGGACACCGGGGTCGTTGTACTTCGCGGCGATGTCCGCGCCGTCCTGGACCTTCGCCTCGACGACGGGGAAGGCCTGGAGGACCTTGCTGTAGACGAGGAAGCCGACGACCGCGGCGAGCGCGGTGGAGCCGTCGGCCTTCTTGGCGAAGCCGATGGCCACGCCGACGCAGAAGAGCAGGGGGAGGGCGCCGGTGATGGCGCCGCCCGCGTTGCCGAAGACGGCGGAGACCTTGTCCCAGCCGAGACCGTCGGCGCCGAACACGTCCGGCTGACCCAGCCGGACCATGATGCCCGCGGCCGGCAGCACGGCGATCGGCAGCTGCAGGCTGCGACCGACCTTCTGCAGGCCCTGGAACAGGCCGGATCCGCGCTTCTTCGCGGGAGCGGCGGCCTGGGCGGTGGCCGTACTCATCAACTTCCTCCAGTAGGCAAGGCGCCGCCAGAGGACAGTGACAAAGGGGGTGACGGCGGCGTCTCGTGGAACGCGGTGGTCTGGACCGCGTGGTCTACACCAATGAGTGGTGTAGACCAGTTGTAGCACGTGAGACTTAGATAAGGAACCTGCGAATTTTCGGTGCGCGGGCATAGTGATGAAGGCGTGACAAAAGGCCCCCGGACCACGAGGTCCAGGGGCCTTTCCGCCCTCCCGTCCGGGGCCCGAAAGCCCCGGAACGGACAGGTCTTACCGGTCGCCTACTTCACGTTGTCCCGCTCCAGCTCCTCCTGGACCTCCTCCGGCTCGCGGCCCGGGGTGGGGAGGTCGAACTTGGTGATCGCGATCCGGAAGATCACGTAGTACACGACCGCGAAGCCCAGGCCGATCGGGATGATCAGCCACGGCTTGGTCGCCAGGTTCCAGTTGATCACGTAGTCGATCAGGCCCGCCGAGAAGCTGAAGCCGTCCTTCACGCCCAGCGCCCACGTCACCGCCATCGACACGCCCGTCAGCACCGCGTGGATGCCGTACAGCACCGGCGCGATGAAGAGGAACGAGTACTCCAGCGGCTCCGTGATGCCCGTGACGAACGAGGTCAGCGCCACCGACAGCATCAGACCGCCGACCTCCTTGCGCCGGTTCGGCCGCGCGCAGTGGGTGATCGCCAGCGCCGCCGCCGGCAGCGCGAACATCATGATCGGGAAGAAGCCCGTGGTGAACTGGCCCGCCTCCGGGTCGCCCGCCAGGAACATGCTGATGTCGCCGTGGACCGTCGTCCCGTCCGGCTTCGTGTACGTCCCGAACTGGAACCACACCGGCACGTTCAGGAACTGGTGCAGACCGATCACGAGCAGCGCCCGGTTCGCCACGCCGAAGATGCCCGACCCCCACGCGCCCAGCCCCACCAGCCAGTCGCTGAAGCTCTCCAGCGCGTCACCGATCGGCGGCCAGATCCACAGGCACAGCGCCGCGAACACGATGCCGACGAAGGCCATGATGATCGGCACCAGCCGGCGCCCGTTGAAGAAGCCCAGCCAGTCCACCAGCTTCGTCCGGTGGAACCGCTGCCACAGGTACGCCGCCAGCAGACCCATGACGATGCCGCCGAAGACGCCCGGGTTCTGGTACGTGTACCCCGCGAACGCCTGGTCGGCGCCGAGGCAGCCGCCCCCGATGTCCTCCGTCCCCGTCGGGCAGTCCTTCGGGAACTGCCGCAGCACCGTGTAGTAGACGAGAAAGCCCACCACCGCGGCCAGCGCCGTCGACCCGTCCGACTTCTTCGCCATGCCGATCGCGACGCCGATGCAGAACAGCAGCGGCAGACCGAGGCTGCCGTCGAGCAGCGCGCCGCCCGCGCCCGCCATCACCTTGGCGACGTTGTCCCAGCCCAGGCCGTCCTTGCCGAAGACGTCGTCCTGCCCCAGCCGGTTGATGATGCCCGCCGCGGGGAGCACCGCGATGGGCAGCTGGAGGCTGCGGCCCATCTTCTGCAGCCCCTGGAAGAAGCCTCCCCACGAGACCTTCCTCGAAGCCTTCCCCCGCCCGGCTGCGCTGTCGGTACTCATCGGCGACCTCCTCGCCCCGGAACAGGCCGGGGCCGCGTCTCGTTGCAGACTGGTGTAGACCACTTGCGGTAGGCTCCGGGAGCCCGCTGAGGACAGGCCGCCGGTGATCGTCATCATTCGGCAGAACGGTGGCACTCGCTCGCGAAGTTGGGCCAACCGTGGGTTACCGTGACAACGCGGACCGCAGGTGCGCCGAGATTCGCGTGTCCCGCGAACGGAACGGACAGGGAGAGAC
>NZ_JBEZUZ010000129.1:0-15635 GCF_040636735.1 Streptomyces sp. NPDC035033
GGACGAACTCCCACTCGGCATCGGACAGTTCATGACGACGTATCACGACCTCATGATCCACCAACCGTGATCATTTGAAGACACCGCCTAGGCCGCGAGGCCCTTCCCGTCCCGGTCGTCCTCGGCGGGGTCGCCGAGGCGGGGTTCGGGGATGCCGATCGCCTCGGGGCGGGCTCCCGCGGGGGTGTCGGCCCGGCGGGAGCGGACCAGCCGGGCGCCGCGGCGCGAGCGGCTGGCGGCGGAGACCAGCGGGGTGAGCAGCGCCAGCGTCAGCGGGGCGAGGAGGAGCGCCACGGCGGTGCCGAGGGCCAGGCCGCCGATGACGTCGGTGGGGTAGTGGACGCCCATGTAGACGCGGGCGAAGCCCTCGGCGAGGGCGAGGCCGATGGCGGCGAGGCCGAAGCGGCGGTGGGCGACGAAGACGGCGACGGCGATCGCCATCGCCATGGTGGCGTGGTCGCTGACGAAGGAGAAGTCCGTCTTGCCCTCGACGAGGACCTCCAGGCCGTCGTGGTCCACGAAGGGGCGGGGACGCTCGACGAAGCCCCGGATGGGGATGTTCACGAGGAGGGCGACGCCGGCCGCGAGCGGGGCCCAGACGAGGGCGGCGACGGCCGAGACGGAGTCGGCGAAGGCGCCGCGCCGGCGGACGCTCCACCAGCACCAGAGCACGACGAGGACCATCGCGAGCATGATCCCGTACTCGCCGGTGAACTCCATGACCCGGTCGAACCACGGGGGAGCGTCCCGGGCGAGCCCGTTGATGTCGTACAGCAGGCCGACATCGGGACTGGAACCGTCCGATGCGAGTTCAGCCATCTGCCGCGACCCCTTGCTCTCGTGTGCTGGTTTCCCACCCCCGTGGTCAGACGTGGTCAGACTGATCAGACGTGGTCAGGTGTGGTCGGATTCTCCGGAGGGAGGAACGAACCTGCTGAAGCACACGTTCCGCCGTTTCCCGTAGATCATGCCGACGTTACCGAAGAGTGATGGCTCCCCGCAGCTCAGGGCCCGTGCCTGACGGAGAGTTCCGGCCAGGCGGACCGTCAGTTCACGCCTGGCCGCCGGGAGGACGGGTGGGGAGGGCGGCGGCGCCGTCCTTCGTGACCCGGGTCGCCCCGAAGTAGTCCGGAGTGTCGATCCGGTCGAAGCGGATCACCGCCCCGGTCCGCGGCGCGTCGATCATGTAGCCGCCGCCCACGTAGATGCCGACGTGCCGGATCGCCCGCGAGTTCGTCAGGTCGTCGGAGAAGAAGACGAGGTCGCCGGGGAGCAGCTCCTCCCGGCTCGGGTGCGGCCCCGCGTTGTACTGGTCGTTGGCCACGCGCGGCAGCTCGATCCCCACCTCCCGGTACGCGGCCTGGGTCAGGCCCGAGCAGTCGAACCGGCCGCCCTGCGCCGCCGTGCCCGTGCCGCCCCACAGGTACGGGGTCCCCAGCTTGCCCTGCGCGTAGTGGATCGCGCCGGCCGCCTGCTGCGAGGGCGCGACCCGGCCCTGCGGGCGGGCGAAGCTCTTCTCCAGCGACCGGATGATCCGCACGTAGTTCCGCGTCTCGCTGTACGGCGGGACGCCCCGGTACTGGATGACCCGGTACGCGCCCGCGTTGTACGCCGCCAGCATGTTGCTGACCGGGTCGCCGGGCACGTCCTTCACGTAACCGGCCAGCGCGCAGTCGTACGAGGCGGCCGACGGGATCGCGTCCTTCGGGTCCCAGATGTCCTTGTCGCCGTCGCCGTCGCCGTCGATGCCGTGGGTCGCCCAGGTGCCGGGGATGAACTGCGCGATGCCCCGCGCGTCCGCCGGCGACACCGCCCGCGGGTTCCAGCCGCTCTCCTGGTACAGCTGTGCCGCGAGGAGCGCCGGGTTGATGGCCGGGCAGAGGTTGCCCCAGCGCTGGACGAGCCCCTGGTACATCGCCGGCACCGCACCCTTGGCCAACGCCACCGTGCCGGTCCTCGCCGACCCCGCGCCGCCGAGGAAGCCGGCCGCCGCCGCGTACGTACCGACCAGCAGCAGGGCCAGGAACCCGGCGCAGAGCCCGAAGGCCCCGCCGGTCAGCAGCCACGCCTTGCCCGCCCTACGCACCGTCAACCACCCCTCGGTCCCTGCCAGTACGTCCCGGGGCGCCAGTCTAGGCGGGGCGCCCCCTCCTGGGGACGGTGCGTGCCCGACGCGGCCCCAAGAGTGCAACAACGACAATCATTGCCCGGAGTCACCCTCCGTGATACACAGAGTGACCATACGCTTCTTCGCATGGAATCCGGCCGCACCGCCGCAGGTCAAGGCGGTCAGATCGGTCAAGTGTGCGGGGATCGGGTAAAGAGAGCCGTCAAGCCGTCACACGCGAGCGGTTTCATCAGCGAAGATAGTGGCGATGACCCATGCCGTCCGGCAGGGGTGACCAACGACCCGACAGGGGCGGTGAGTTATATGTACCTGGCGGCCGAGAAGGGCGACATCACCACCATCATCGGTGGAATCGCCCCGAACTGGGGTCCTTTCGGGAGCCTGGGCGCCGAAGCGAAGATCATGATCGAGGTCGTGATGGCCGTGGCCATCCTGCTCTGCCTCGGCATCGCCATCTGGGGCGCGGCGAAACAGCGCATCGGCGCGACCGCGCTCCGCGACACCTTCAGCGCCGAACAGGGCAAGGGCCTCATCGTGGCCGGCCTCACCGGCGTCTTCATCATCGGCTCCCTCGGAACCCTCTTCACCATCGTCTACGGAATGGCGATCTGACCGCGCGTCACTGCTGATCCCTACCCACGAAAGAACGAGGGGGCGTACCCGGCATGAGTCCCGGCGACGAGCACGACGGCTACGGCGGCTCGGGCCAGACCCGTACCCGCCTGCCCGAGGGCAACACCGGTGACGTCCACGGCGGCGCCCGCCGCCCCGCCCGCGGCTCCCGCTCCCTGCTCACGGCCGTGGGCGTGGTGGTGCTGCTCGTGGCCGCCATCGCCTTCGCCAACCGCGGCGGCGACCCGGCGGACCCGTCCCCCTCCTCCGGCACCCCCGGCCGGGCCGCCACCGCCCCCACCGGCACCCGCCCGGTCACCGGCACCAACGGCACCGTCCCCACCGGCTACGCCCACGACGAACAAGGCGCCCAGTCCGCCGCCGCCAACTACGCGGTGGCGCTGGGCTCCGTCGACATGTTCCAGAAGGGCCCCCGCGAGGCACTGGTGCGAGCGGTGTACGCACCGGACGTGGCGGACGCCCGCGTCGCGGACCTCGGCAAGGCCTACGGCGACAAGACGTTCCTCAGCCGCATCGGCCTCCGGGAGGACGGGACGGCGCCCGAGGGCCTCACCTTCGTCGCCCGGGTGACCCCGGTGGGCGCCAAGGTCGAGAGCTACTCCCCGGACCGGGCCACGGTCTCGGTCTGGACCTCCTCCCTCTTCGGCCTCGCCGGCGAGGCCTCGCAGAACCCGGTCTCCGAAGCCTGGTACACCGACGTCTTCGAACTGCGCTGGGTCGACGGCGACTGGAAGATCACCGACTCCCGCCAGAAGGACGGACCGGTACCGGTCGCACGTGACCAGCGCGCCTCCAGCGCCCAGGACATGGCGGACGCCGTCGAACAGTTCGGAGGCTTCACCTATGCCCGGTAAGCCCCTCCCCCTCGGTGTCAGGGCCGTCGCCGCGCTGGGCGCGGCCCAAGCCGCCCTGGTGCTCTTCGCGGGCCGCGCCCTCGCGGCACCCACCCCGACTCCGACGCCCACCCCGACCCCTTCTTCGAGCGCCGACAGTTCCTGCGCGCTGCTCCGCGACCGTGCCAGGGAGTTCTGCGAAGGCCGGGCCCCCGCCGGAGGGGGCGGAAGCGAGTCCGGCCCGGGCCTCGACGACCCCGCCTCCGCCCTCGACCCCCTCTCCTCCCTCGCCCGCGGATGCGCCGACGCCGCCGTCGCCGTGGTCGACTACCTCTCCAAGGCGGTGAAGGAGACCGCCGAGGTCGACTTCACCAACACCGAGTTCCTCGGCCGCTACGCCGTCGTCTTCGCCGCCGCCACCTTCCTCACCCTCCTCCTCTGGCTGCTCGCCGTCGCCAAGCGCGCCATGCGCGGCGTACCGCTCACCACCGCGCTCTCCGAGGCCATCGGCTTCCTCTGGCTGACGGTCCTCGCCTCCGCCTTCACCCCGCTGATCCTCTACACCGTCGTCAACGCCACCGACGCCATCACCGAGGTCATCGCCTCCGGCACCGGCCAGCAGACCGACGTGTTCTTCGGCGCGTTCAAACAGGCCCTCCAGAAGGGCGACTCCATCAGCGGCGGACCGATCATGCTGATCATCGTCAGCCTGGTCACCGTCCTCGCCGCCGGCGTCCTCTACCTGGAGCTCTTCCTCCGCGCCGTCCTCCTCTACGTCGGCGCCCTCCTCGGCGTCGTCGTCTACTCCGGCCTCGTCGACAAGAACATGTGGGGCCACGTACGCCGCTGGGCCGGCATCATGATCGCCGTCATCCTGGTCAAGCCGATCATCGTGATCGTCCTCGGCCTCGCCGGCGCCCTCTCCTCCGGCACCGGCCCCGACTCCTTCTCCGCCGTCGTCTCCGGCCTCGCGATCATCCTGCTCGCGATCTTCGCCTCCGCGATGATCTACCGCTTCGTCCCCGGCTTCGGCGACGAGATCGTCGCCTCCCGCAACAACCGCCTCCACCGCGCCGGGGAGAACACGGCCGCCGCCGTCATCTCCTCCCCCGCCTCCCTCGTCTCCCAGGGCATCAAGACCCACAGCACCCGCGACAGCGGCTCCGGCGGCGGCCCGTCCCAGTCCGCCGCCCCCCGCCCCGCGAACCAGCTCTCCGGCGGCGTCGCCGCCCACAGCGGCCGCACCGGAGCCACCGGCGGCAGCGGCGGCGGCACCACGCCCCCGCCCCGCAGCAGCAGCCCCACCGCGGGCACCCCGCACAGCAACCGCAGCAACAGCAAGAACACAGGAGCAGGAGGTGCAGGGCGTTGACGACCCAGTCCCAGCCGGTCACGCCCCGCCGCACGTATCTCATCGGCCGCGCCCGGCCGAACGCGATCGTCGGCAAGAACCGCGAGACCGGCGAGATCGCCCTGATCGTCGTCGGCGCCTTCCTCGGCATGATGAGCGGACTCCTCGTCCCCCTCCTCCCCCTGCGGATCGCGCTCCTCGCCGGCCTGCCCATGCTCGCCATCGCCGCCGTGTACCTGCCGTACAAGCAGCGCACGTTCTACAAGTGGTTCGAGATCAACCGCAGCTACAAGCGGATGCTCAAGCGGGGCTCCGCCTACCGCTCCACCGCCGTCGAGGCCGGCACCCACCTCGACGGCCGCGAGGTCGAGGTCGGCCCGCCGCCCGGCATCGGCCGCGTCAGCTGGCTCTCCGCCCCCTTCGGCCCCGACGAGATCGCCGTCCTCCTCCACGCCGACCGCCGCACCGTCACCGCCGCCATCGAGATCGAGGGCCCCGGCGTCGGCCTGCGCGACTCCGAGGACCAGGAAGCCCTCGTCGACCGCTTCGGCACCCTCCTCAAGCACGTCGCCAACGGCGACGGCTTCGTCACCCGCCTCCAGATGCTGGCCCGCACCCTCCCCGCCGACCCCGACGCCCACGCCAAGGACGTCGCCCAGCGCGGTGACCCGACCGCGCCCGCCTGGCTCCAGGAGTCGTACGACCAGCTCCAGTCCATGGTCTCCACCTCCAGCGAGCAGCACCGCGCCTACCTCGTCGCCTGCATGCACTACACGCGCGAACTCGCCGCCGAGGCCAACGCCATGGCCCACGCCGCCCGGCACGCCACCGGCGCCCGCCGCCTCGACCGCGACGGCGGCCTCGCCGTCGTCATGGCCCGCGAGCTCACCGACATCTGCGCCCGCCTCACCGAGGCCGACATCCGGGTCCGCCAGCCCCTCGGCCAGTCCCGGCTCGCCTCCCTGGTCCACTCCATGTACGACCCGGACCACCCGATCGACCACATCCAGGCCATGACGAAACGAAACGCTTGGCCCGCCGAACTCGACGCCATGGAGGCCACCTACCTCCAGGCCAAGACCCGCGAGTCCTCCACCCGCGCCCCCTGGTGCCACGCCACCGCCTGGGTCAAGGAGTGGCCCATGACCCCGGTCGGCGTGAACTTCCTCGCCCCGCTCCTCGTCCACACCCCCGACGTCATCCGCACCGTCGCCGTCACCATGGACCTGGAGCCCACCGAGGTCGCGATCGAGCGCATGCTCACCGAGAAGACCAACGACGAGGCCGAGGCGTCCCGCCAGGCCAAGATGAACCGCACCGTCGACCCCCGCGACATCGCCGCCCACGGCCGGCTCGACCAGCGGGGTGAAGATCTCGCCAGCGGCGCGGCAGGCGTCAACCTCGTCGGGTACATCACCGTATCGGCGCGCTCGCCCGAGGCCCTGGCCCGCGACAAGCGCACGATCAGGGCCTCCGCCGGCAAGTCGTACCTCAAGCTGGAGTGGTGCGACCGCGAGCACCACCGGGCCTTTGTGAACACCCTGCCGTTCGCGACCGGCATCCGCCGCTAGGGCCGAAGGGGCACCGACCGATGCGAGATCCGCTGTCCGTCCTGACCGAAGCCTTCACCTCCTTCGTCCTCGGCAAGGTGGAGACCACCCGCCTGCCCGTGCGCACCTCCACCGGGCAGGCCCAGGCCGTCTACCTGCCGACCGCGGCCCCCGGCCTCGGCGACTCCGGCGTGATCATCGGCCGCGAGGTCTACAGCGGCAAGGGCTACGTCTACGACCCCTTCCAGCTGTACGGGCAGCAGCTCCCCGCCCCCCACTGGCTCGTCCTCGGCGAGTCCGGCAACGGCAAGTCCGCGCTCGAGAAGACGTACGTGCTCCGCCAGCTCCGCTTCCGCGACCGGCAGGTCGTCGTCCTCGACGCCCAGGGCGAGGACGGCGTCGGCGAGTGGAACCTGATCGCCCAGGAGCTGGGGATAACCCCCATCCGCCTGGACCCCATGGTCGCCAACGACTCCGGGATCCGCCTCAACCCGCTCGACCCCGCCATCACCACCACCGGCCAGCTCGCCCTGCTGCGCACCATCATCGAGGTGGCGATGGGCCACGGCCTCGACGAGCGCTCCGGCTTCGCGCTGAAGGTCGCCCACGCCCACGTCAACGAGCACATCACCGACCGGCAGCCGATCCTCACCGACATCGTCGAGCGCCTGCGCCACCCCGAGGCCGAGTCGGCCGAGGCGATGAACGTCGACATAGACGACGTACGGGCCTGGGGCCTGGACGTGGCCCTCGTCCTCGACCGGCTCGTCGACGGCGACCTGCGCGGCATGTTCGACGGCCCCACCACGGTCGGCATCGACCTCGACGCGCCCCTGATCGTCTTCGACCTCTCCCACATCGACCGCAACTCCATCGCCATGCCCATCCTCATGGCGATCGTCGGCGTGTGGCTGGAACACACCTGGATCCGCCCCGACCGGAAGAAGCGCATCTTCCTCGTCGAGGAGGCGTGGCACATCATCAACAGCCCGTTCGTGGCCCAGCTGTTCCAGCGCCTGCTCAAGTTCGGCCGCCGCCTCGGCCTGTCCTTCGTCGCCGTCGTCCACCACCTCTCCGACGTCGTCGACGGAGCGGCGGCCAAGGAGGCCGCGGCGATCCTCAAGATGGCCTCCACCCGCACGATCTACGCCCAGAAGGCCGACGAGGCCCGCAACACCGGCCGCGTCCTCGGCCTGCCCCGCTGGGCCGTCGAGATCATCCCGACCCTCACCCCCGGCATCGCCGTCTGGGACGTCAACGGCAACGTGCAGGTGGTCAAGCACCTCATCACCGAGCGGGAGCGCCCGCTCGTCTACACCGACCGCGCCATGACCGAGTCCTCCGGCCCCGCCGACCCCGACCTGGAGTGGGAGACCGAGCAGCGCGCGCTGATGATGGAGCGCCAGATGAACGACACCCCGCGGTCGACGGTGGCGTGACGTGACGGAGGCACGGCAGAGGCAGGGCGGCGGCGTCTCGGACGGCTTCCTGGTCGGGCTGTTCGCCCTGATCCTCGGCGCGGCCCTGCTCGTCTGGTCCGCGACCGGCCTGTCGGGCCTCCTCGCGCACGGCGCCTGGCCCGACGGGGTGGAGCTCACCCGCACCCCGCCGGCCCTCCGCGCCCTGGCGACCGCCCCGACCGACCTGCCGGCGGCCTGGCCCGGCACCCCGCCGGGCCAGCTCTCCGGCTACGGCCTCTTCTGGGGCCTGGTCATCGGCCAGGCGATGGTCCTCGCCGTCCTCGCCGTCTTCCTCCTCGGCACCTACGCCCGCTGGCGCGCGGTCCGCGCCCACCGCAAGACGGGGTCGTACACCCCCGAGCCCCCGGCCCCGGCTGCGGCTGCGGCTGCGGCTGCGGCTCCGACCCCGGTACGGGGCCCGGCCCCGGCCCCCGTACCCGAGAAGCCCGAACCCGAGCCCGCCCCCACCCCCGCCCCCATACGAAGGTCCCCGGCGCCGCACATCCCCCCGCAGCCCCCCGCCCCGGCCCCGACGCCCGCGCCCGCCCCCGGACCGGAGGCCACCGGCACCGTCTACGGCCCGCCCGAGACCCGCCGCCCGCTCGCCGTCCGGGCCGTCCGCGACGCCGAGGGACCGGTCCTGGTCGTCACCTCCGACCCCGTGGTCTGGAGCGACACCAAGGACGTGCGCGGCAAGCTCGGCCCGGTCCTCGTCTACGACCCCGGCCACCTCTGCGACACCCCGGCCCGCCTCCACTGGTCCCCCGTCGAGGGCTGCGCCGACCCGGACACCGCCCGGGCCCGCGCCGCCGCCCTGCTCGCCCCGGTCCGCCCGCCCGCCCGGCTCGACGCGGCCACCGCCACCACCGCCGAAACGCTCCTGCGCTGCTGGCTGCACGCCGCCGCCGTCGACGGACGCCCCTTCCGCCAGGTCCACCGCTGGGCCCAGGGCACCGACGCCCACGAGCCGGTACGCGTCCTCCGCGGCCACCCCAAGGCCGCCTCCGGACTCGCCGGACTCCTCGAAGCCGCGCTCACCGCCCACCCCGAGAGCCGCCGCCTGGCCCAGGAACTGACGGCCCGTGCCTTCTCCGCCCTCTCCTCGGTCCACATCCGCGAGGCCTGCACCCCGAATCGAACGGATTCGCTGGCCCTGGCATCTTTCCTCGCCGAAGGGGGCACCCTCTACGTGGTGGGTGAACCCATCGAGGACCCCCGGACCCACCCGGGCGCGATGCCCCTCCTCACCGCGCTCGCGTCGCACGTGGTCGAGCACGGCCGCCGCATGGCCGCACGGTCATCCGACGGTCGGCTCGACCCACCACTCACCGTCGTCCTCGACGACGTCGCCGCGGTGGCCCCGCTCCCCGCGCTCCCGGTCCTCCTCGACGACGGCCCGGCCCGCGGCCTGCCCACCCTGGCCCTGATGCGCTCCCGCGAACAGGCCCGCACCCGCTGGCCGGAACACGCGGTCCGCTAGGCCGCCCCGCGCGCGCACGCACCGGACGCCGCTCCCTGACCAGGCTCGATCCGGCCCGATCAGGCCCGAACCGGCCAGATCCGGCCCGATCCGGAAGAGGCGGCCCAGCCCCGCCGCAGCTCGAACTCCAGGTCCCGCGGCGCGCCCGAGCCCAGCGTGTCCGCCCGCCCGCCGGTCGGCACGAAGCCGAAGCGGCGGTACGCGGCGGCCGCCCGCGCGTTCTCCTCGTGCACGTACAGCCGCGCCCGCTCGATCCGCGGCTCCGGCAGCGCCCACGCCCACTCCAGGGCGGTCCGCAGGAGCGCGTCCACGAGCCCGCCCCCGCGCGCCCCGGGCCGCACGTACACCCCCACCACATCGACCTGGGGCACCGTCACCTCGTCGCCGAACAGGCTCTTCCCGTCCTCGGGCCGCTCCACGAACACCGTCACCGTGCCCGCCCAGCGCCCGTCCGGCGCCTCGGCCACGAACTGCCGGATCCGCGTCCCCCGGTCCTCCGAGCCGCCCTCCGCCCGCTCCCGCCAGAAGGCGTCCGGCCGGGCCGCCGTCTCCTCGTACGACTCCACGAACGCCAGCCCCGCCACCGGGTCCTGAACGGCCGCCAGGCGCAGCTCCCGCACCCGCTCCCACTCGTCGGAGCGGATCGCGCGGAGCACGTGCTCCCCGTGCCGGCCGCGCCCGGCCGGCAGCAGCTCGTACTCCTCCTCGAACGCGCCCGAGCCGCCCGGCACCGGCACCCGCTCCCCCGACGCCACGAAGCCGAACCGCCGGTAGAAGGCGGCGGCCCGCGCGTTCTCCTCGTGCACGTACAGCCGCACCCGCCGGACCCCCTCCACCGTCCACGACCACGCCACGGCCGCCCGGAACAGCGCGTCGGCCACCCCGCTCCCGCGCGCCTCGGGCCGCACGAACACGGCCGCCAGGTGCGTCCGGACGGCCTTCGCCGACTCCCCGGACCGCACCTCGCCGGCGTCCTCGGAGGCTCGCTCCACCAGCGCCGTCACCGTGCCCAGCCAGCGTCCGTCCGGCGCCTCGGCCACGAACTGCCGCACCCGCCCCGCGCCGGTCTCCGCGGCGGCCGCCGTCCGCTCCCGCCAGAAGGCGTCGGGGCGCGCGACCGCGTCCTCGTACGTCTCCAGGAAGGCGAGGTGCGCGACGGGGTCCCGCAGCGCGGCGAGCCGCAGCTCGCGCGCCTTCTCCCACTCGTCGGCCAGGACGGTCCGGATCTCGTAGTTCATGCGGCATCCTCACCCGTCACCTCCCCCGCCCACAAGGGAGATTCGCAGCTCACGGGCGTCCCGTCGTACCGGGGTACGACACCGCCCGCCCACCTGCCGACCACGGTCGGACGTCCCCGTCCCGCCCGCTCCGTAGCGTCGGAGCCATGATCCGAGCAGAGCGACTCACCAAGCGGTACGGCGACCGGACCGTCGTCCGGGACCTCTCCTTCACCGTCCGCCCCGGCACCGTCACCGGCTTCCTCGGCCCCAACGGCGCCGGCAAGTCCACCACCCTCCGCATGCTCCTCGGCCTCGACGCCCCCACGCGCGGCACCGCCACCGTCGCCGGCCGTTCGTACGCCGCCCACCCGGCGCCCCTCACCCAGGTCGGCGCCCTCCTCGACGCCCGCTCCTTCCACCCGGGCCGCACCGCCTTCCACCACCTCATGGGGCTGGCCCACACCCACGGCATCCCCCGGTCCCGCGTCGAGCACGTCCTCGGCGTCACCGGCCTCGCGGACGTCGCCGGCCGCCGTGTGAAGGGCTTCTCCCTCGGCATGGGCCAGCGCCTCGGCATCGCCGCCGCCCTCCTCGGCGACCCGGCCGCCGTCGTCCTCGACGAACCCGTCAACGGCCTCGACCCGGAGGGCGTCCGCTGGGTCCGCACCCTCCTGAAGTCGCTGGCCGCCGAGGGCCGCACGGTCCTCGTCTCCTCCCACCTGATGAGCGAGATGGCGCTGACCGCCGACCACCTGGTCGTCATCGGCAAGGGCCGGCTCCTGGCCGACACCACCGTCGCCGACCTCGTCCGGGACGCGGGCGCCGCCTCCGTCCTCGTCGTCACCCCCGACGCCGACCGCCTCCGCGCCCTCCTCCCGGCGCCCGCCCGCACCACCGCCGAGGGCCCCGGCACCCTCCGGGTCACCGGCCTCGACGCCCCCGCGATCGGCCGGATCGCCACCGCCCACGGCGTCGAGCTCCACCAGCTCACCCCCGAGACCGCCTCCCTGGAGCAGGCGTTCATGGACCTCACCCACGACTCCGTCGAGTACCAGGGAGCAGCCGCATGACCACCACGGCCACCGCCACCGCCACCCCCGCCGTACGCCTCACGCACGCGCGCGTGCTCCGTTCCGAGTGGCACAAGCTGTGGACGCTCCGCTCCACCTGGATCACCGTCCTGACGGCCGTCGCCCTCACCCTCGGCGTCGGCGTCCTGATGGGCGCGACCTACACCTCCGGTGGCGGCGACTCCGACGTCGACACCGTCGTCCTCACCCTCTACGGCTCCCAGCTGGCCGGCATCTCCCTCGCCGTCCTCGGCATCCTCGTCACCGCCGGCGAGTACTCCACCGGCCTGGCCCGTGCCACCTTCACGGCCGTCCCCGCCCGCCTGCCGGTGCTGTGGGCGAAGGCCGCCGTCCTGGGCGCCACGGTCCTCGCCGTCTGTCTGCTCACGAACGCGGCGACCTTCCTCACCGCCCAGGTCTTCCTCGGCGGCACCGACCAGGCCGCCTCCCTCACCGACGACGGCGTCCTCGGGGCCCTCGCCGGCAACGCGGCCGGCCTGACCCTGCTCTCGCTCCTCGCCCTCGGCCTGGGGGCCGCGCTCCGCTCGGTGCCCGGCGCGCTCGGCGCCTTCATCGGCGGCGTCCTGGTCCTCCCGGAGGTCCTCGGGATGCTCCCTTACGACGCCGTCGACACCGCCCTGCGCCACTTCCCCACCCAGGCCGCCGGCGTCCTCGGCTCCGCGACCCCGCTCCCCGGCGCCCCGTCGGCGGGGGCGGCCCTGCTGGCCCTCTCCCTGTGGGCGGCCGCGGCCCTCGCGCTCCCCGCCCTGTCGCTCCGCCGCCAGGACGTACGGGGATGATGGCGAAGTGACGACGGAGACGACGGCGCCCAGCCGGTACGCGCACCAGCTCATCACCCGCGTGCGGGCGGCCGACGCGGCCCGCCCCTGGCTCTGGGACGCCGCGGTCACCCTCGGCTGGACGACGGCGGCGCTGGTGGACGCCTCGGGCGGCTGGCGGAACGTGGCCCGGGACCCGTCGCTCCCCTCCGCCCTGATCGTCCTCCTCAGCCTGGCCCTCGCCCTCCCCCTGTACGCGCGCCGCCGGCACCCCACCACGGTCCTCGCCGTGATGGCGGTGCCGGGGTTCGTCAGCGAGGCGTCGGGCGCCTTCCTCCAGGCCGGTTTCCTCCAGGCCCTGCCGCTCTTCCACATCGCCCTGAGCCGCCCGCCGCGCCGCCTGCTGTGGGCCTTCGCCGTCCTCGCGCCGCCGCTCCTCACGGGCGCGCTCCGCTTCGACGGCGACCAGTGGGACCAGCACGTCGTCCCGACGCTGTGGGCGTACGTGATCGTCATCCTGGTCGGCATCACGGTCCGCTCCCGCCGCGACCACACCGCGAGCCTCGTGGACCGGGCCCGTCGGCTGGAGATCGAGCGCGACCAGGAGGTGCGGCTGGCCGCGGCGGCCGAACGGGCCCGGATCGCCCGGGAGATGCACGACATCATCGGCCACAACCTCTCGGTCATCACCGGCCTCGCGGACGGCGGCCGGTACGCGGCGGCGAAGAGCCCCGAGCGGGCCGCCCAGGCCCTGGACGCCATCGGCACCACGAGCCGCCAGGCCCTGGCCGAACTCCGCCGCCTCCTGGACGTCCTGGCCTCCCCCGACGACGCCCCGTCCGCCGCCCGCGCGCCGCAACCGACCCTGGAGGACCTGGAGTCGCTCCTGGACGGCGTGCGGAAGGCGGGCCTGCCGGTCGCCGCGGACCTGCCGGCACCGCTCCCGCTCCTGCCGCCGGGCGCCCAGCTGACGGTCTACCGCGTGGTCCAGGAGTCCCTGACGAACACGCTCAAGCACGCGGGTCCGGCCGCGAAGGCCACCGTCCGTCTCGTCTCCGCCCCGGACGGGGTCCTGGTCACCGTCACCGACACGGGCACCCCGGCCGCGGTCCCCGGTCAGGGCCGGGGCCTCACCGGAATGCGCGAGCGCGCGGCGCTCTACGACGGCACACTCGACAGCGGCCCCCTGCCGGACGGCGCCGGCTGGCAGGTACGGCTCCGCGTCCCCACCACCCCGGAGGAGCACCGCTCGTGACGACCGTCCTGATCGCCGACGACCAGCCGATGCAGCGTTTCGGCTTCCGCATGCTCCTGGAGAGCCAGGACGACATGACGGTCGTCGGCGAGGCCGCGAACGGCACCGAAGCCGTCCGCCAGGTCTCCGCCCGCCACCCGGACGTGGTCCTGATGGACATCCGCATGCCGGGCCTCGACGGCATCGAGGCCACCCGCCGCATCATCGCCGCGGGCGCCCGCACCCGCGTCCTCATCATCACCACGTTCGACCTCGACGAGTACGCGTACGACGGCCTCCGCGCCGGTGCCAGCGGCTTCCTGGTGAAGGACGCCCAGCCGGAGGAACTCCTCGCGGGGATCCGCGCGGTCGCGGCCGGCGACGCGGTGGTGGCCCCGAGCCTGACCCGCCGGCTCCTGGACACGTACATCCACCACCTCCCGGCGTCCCCCGGCACCGCCCCCGCCCCCCAGGACGACCCGCGCCTGGCCGGCCTCACGGACCGCGAGCGCGAGATCCTCACCGTCATAGGCCAGGGCTGGACCAACACGGAGATCGCCGCACGCCTCCACCTCGCCGAGTCCACCGTGAAGACCCACGTCGGCCGCATCCTCGCGAAGACGGGCGCGAGGGACCGCGTCCAGGCGGTGATCCTGGCCTACGACACCCAGCTGGTGAAGCCGGCCTAGTACTCCCGCTGTACTTCTTGATCACTGCTATGGCCAAGTCTCCGGCGACTGCGGGGTCTACAGGTCCAGCCTCTTCTAGCGATCAGAAACGGCTCGGGTCCTCATCGACATGAGGGGCCTTCACCGGGGCCGCCTGATCCGCCTCGATGGTCCTGGCCGCCTCGGCCGCTTCCCGGAAGGTGACGACCGCCTCGCCGTTCTCCCGCGCCCATGCGGTGAGCATCCTGATGGGCTCCTCCAGGGTTCGCCCGAGATCGGTCAGGCTGTACTCCACGCGCGGCGGCGCCTCGGCGTACGCGTGCCGCTCGACGAGCCCGTTGGCTTGGAGCCGGCGCAGCGTCTGGGTCAGTACCTTGCGCGAGATGCCACCGCTCAGCTCGACCAGCTCGCCGTGGCGCAACGGGCCGTCGGTCAGCGCGAAGAGCGTGACCATGGACCACTTGCTGGCGATGATCTCCATGGCCAGGAGAGCGGGACAGTCGGCGAGGAAGGCGATTCCGGGGCGCAGGCTCACGCCCGAAGGTTACCTGGAGGTACCTAACGGCCGCCTATCGTCGTCGAGGTGCGCACGCCCCCTTACTCGCATCTCGCACGATTGAGGTTTCAGCCATGTTCCTCTCCCTTGCCGCCGCCACCGTGTTCATGTCGGCGCTTCTCCTGGTATCGGCCGGAGCCAAGTCTCTGCGCACGCGGCACATCACCGAGCAGATGGCCACCCTCGGAGTGCCGCAGAGCATGATGGCTTTCCTGATCGGTGCTCAGATAGCGGGCGCGACCGGTGTGATCGCCGGACTCTGGTGGGGACCCGTCGGAATCGCCGCCGCGATCGGCCTGACGCTCTATTTCGCCGGGGCGGTCGCCTTCCACCTGCGCGCCGGCGACCGCAAGGGCGCGTCTCCTGCGGTGGTCCTCACCATGGCCTCCGTCGCCCTGATCGTGCTGCGTGCCGCCACCCTCTGACAGCGGAGGACAGCCGGTCTCTGGCCCTGGCCTTAAGCATGCTGAGCACGCCGGTAACGCCGGCCCGGCCGGCATGCGGCACCTGCTCAGCCGGGCGTCCCAGAACGCAGAAATGCCTCAACCCCCGGACAGAGTCCGGGGGTTGAGGCTAAAAATTGTTCGGCGGTGTCCTACTCTCCCACAGGGTCCCCCCTGCAGTACCATCGGCGCTGAAAGGCTTAGCTTCCGGGTTCGGAATGTAACCGGGC
>NZ_JBEZUZ010000130.1:0-15346 GCF_040636735.1 Streptomyces sp. NPDC035033
GTGGGGGGCGGGCGCGGGGCGCCCCGCGGGGGTCGTACCGCGTGGGGGTGTCACCGCGAACATGCCTGCTGTTGTCGGGGGTCGGGGGTGTTGCGCGCGCAACACGTCACTGCTCCCCACCCTATCGATCCGCGGATACGGCAAAGAGCCCCGTCCATCGAATGGACGGGGCTCTCGCCGTGGCGACCTACGTCAGGAGGTCAGGAGGGTCTCAGTGGTGGCCGTGGCCGTTCTGGATCTCCTTGTACTCCTCCAGGGTGGGCTTGGCGACCTGGTTGTCGTCGCCGTAGTAGCCCTTGTTGAGCTTGACCCGGAGCTTCTCCATCGCGCCGATCTTCCGCTGGACGCCGTTCTCGTCGACGGCCGGCGGCAGCTCGGCGGGCTGGTACTGCTCGTGCGCGGTGAGCTTGTACAGCTCGCCCTGGCTGAGCGGCTCGTGGACCTCGACGAACTCACCGTGCGGCAGGCGCTTGATGATGCCGGACTCGCGTCCGTGCAGCACCTTGTCCTTGTCCCGGCGCTGGAGGCCGAGGCAGATCCGCTTGGTGACGATGAACGCGATGACCGGGCCGACGAAGAAGAAGATCCGCACGAACCAGGTGATCGAGTTGATCGACAGGTGGAAGTGGGTCGCCCAGAGGTCGTTTCCACCACCGACGAGCATGATCATGTACGCGGTGATCCAGGCGACGCCGAAGGCGGTGCGCGTCGGAGCGTTGCGCGGGCGCTGCGCGATGTGGTGCTCGCGCTTGTCGCCGGTGATCCAGGACTCGATGAACGGGTAGACCGCGATGGCCGCGAGGACCAGCGGGAAGATCGCCAGCGGGATCATCACGCCGAGGACCAGCGTGTGGCCCCACAGGTTGATCTCCCAGCCCGGCATGACACGGATCAGACCCTCGGCGAAGCCCATGTACCAGTCGGGCTGGGCGCCGGTGGACACCTGGTCCGGGCGGTACGGGCCGAGCGCCCAGATCGGGTTGATCGAGGCGACCGCGGAGATCACCGCGATGACGCCGAAGACCAGGAAGAAGAAGCCTCCGGCCTTCGCCATGTACACCGGGAGCAGCGGCATGCCGACGACGTTCTTGTTCGTCCGGCCGGGGCCCTCGAAGTGCGTGTGCTTGTGGACGAACACCAGGATCAGGTGGGCGACCACCAGGCCCAGCATGATGCCGGGGAGCAGCAGCACGTGCGCCGAGTAGAACCGGGCCACGAAGTCGCCGCCGGGGAACTCGCCGCCGAAGAGGAACATCGACAGGTAGGTGCCGACGATCGGCACCGACAGGATCGCGCCCTGCATGAAGCGGACACCGGTGCCGGAGAGCAGGTCGTCCGGGAGCGAGTAACCGGTGAAGCCGGTGAACATGCCCAGGAAGAACAGCAGGAAGCCGAACAGCCAGTTGATCTCACGCGGCTTGCGGAACGCGCCGGTGAAGAAGACGCGCATCATGTGCACGAACATGCCGGCGAGGAAGATCAGCGCCGCCCAGTGGTGGATCTGCCGGATCAGCAGACCACCGCGCACCTCGAAGGAGATGTGCATGGTCGAGTTGAACGCCTCGGACATCAGCTGTCCCTGGAGCGGGACGTACGGTCCGGCGTACTCCACCTCGTTCATCGACGGGTGGAAGAACATCGTCAGGTAGACGCCCGTCAGGATGATGATGAGGAAGCTGTAGAGGCAGATCTCGCCCAGCATGAAGGACCAGTGGTCCGGGAAGATCTTCCGCATGTTGGCCTTGGCCAGCGTGTAGATCCCCAGGCGGCCGTCGGCCCAGTCGGCGACCCGCTCACCGGCGGGCGCCTTCTTCTGCGTGTTGGTCACAGTGCTCATCCGCGCTCCCAGAATGCGGGACCGACGGGCTCGTCGAAGTCGCCGTGCGCTTCGAGGAAGCCCTTGTCGTTCACACCGATCCGCAGCTGCGGGAGGGCGTGACCGGCCGGGCCGAAGATGACTCGGGCGCCGTCGGACAGGTCGAAGGTGGACTGGTGGCACGGGCAGAGCACGTGGTGCGTCTGCTGCTCGTACAGCGAGATCGGGCAGCCGACGTGGGTGCAGATCTTCGAGAAGGCGACGATGCCGTCGTGCGACCACTCGAGCTCGCGCTTGTCCTTGATGTCCTCCGGCTGGATCCGGACGATCATCAGGGCGGCCTTGGCGATCTCGGTCTGGAAGTTGTGGTCGTGCTCCGAGAGGCCCTCGGGCATCGCGAAGGTCAGCGAACCGACGGCGACGTCCTCGGGACGCAGCGGCTCGTGCGTGTTCATGTTGATGAGCAGCTTGCCCTTGGCCCACAGCGTCGTGCGGAGCTTCTTCTCGGGCAGCGGACCCATGTCACGCAGCAGCACGACGCCGGAGAGCGGCACCATGGCCAGCGCGCCGAACAGCGTGTTGCGGATGAGCTTGCGGCGGCCGAAGCCGGACTCCGCGGCGCCCTGCGCGAAGTCGGCCATGACCTGCGCCTTGACCTCGGGCGAGGCGGCGATCGGGTGACGCTCGTCCGCGATCTCGACGTCGGACATCAGGGTGCGGGCCCAGTGGACCGCGCCCGCGCCGATGAAGAAGAGGGCGAGACCGAGGGTCCACCCGAGCGCGAAGTTGAGCGCGGACACCCGGCCGAACGGCCAGATGTACACGATCTTGTCGACCGGGAAGATCACGTACGAGGCGATGAAGCCGACGGTGGCCAGCATCGACAGCACGAACATGAACGCGACGGCGCGCTCGGAGCGCCGGGCGGCCTTCTCGTCGATGTCCTGGACGCGCGGCTTGTGGGGCGGAAGGCCCGGGTCGGCGAACGGGTTGTCCGCGACCTTCACCGCGCCGTGCGCGGTGTCCTGCCCTGCCGGCAGGTTCTCTTCTGGAATCTCTTGGGTACTCATGACTTCTTGGCCTTAGCGGTGTGGGCCGCGACCCAGATGGCAACTGCGATCAGACCACCCAGACCGAAGATCCAGGCGAACAGGCCCTCGGAGACGGGGCCGAGGCCACCGAGCGACAGACCGCCCGGGTTGTCGGCCTTCTCGCCGTTGACGGCCTGGACGTACGCGATGATGTCCTTCTTCTCCTTCTCCGGCATGGTGCTGTCCGGGAAGGAGGGCATGTTCTGCGGGCCGGTCTGCATGGCCTCGTAGAGGTGCTTCGGACTGACGCCCTCGAGGGTCGGGGCGTACTTGCCGTGGGTCAGCGCGCCGCCCTCACCGGTGAAGTTGTGGCACTGCGCGCAGTTGGTGCGGAACAGCTCGCCACCCTTGGCGATGTCGGCGCCCGCGGGGTTGTACTGGCCTTCCTTCGGCGTGATCGGGCCGGCACCGAGGGAGGCGACGTACGCCGCGATCGTCGGCGTCATCGTGGTGCGGTGGATGAGGGCCATGGGCGGGCCGTCTCCTCTCCTCGGGACCGGGCGCCGTCAACGTAACAGAGGGGCCGCCGGGGCCGCCCCGACCCCGTCGGCCCGGCGGTCGCGGCCTCGTGTGATGATCCCGGGGACGTGGACCCGAGGGTTGTCCACGAGGGAGAGAACATGGGATTCACTGACGTCAACGGCGTCGACCTGTCGGGCGTCACCGGCAGGCTCATCCAGACGGTCGACCTGGTGCAGGGCCCCGCCCCGCAGGCGATAGCCACCGACACGGTCAACGGGCACGTCTTCGTGCTCCAGCTGGAGTCCTCGGCGACCGCGCCGGGCGACTCCGGCAACATGTACCTGAACCGCATCCACCGCACGACGGGCGCGGTCACCGGCTCCATGCGGCTCAAGGGCTTCGGGCACGGCCTGTCGATGGGCTGCCAGCCGGTCGGCGCGGACAGCCACCTGTGGACCGAGTGCGGCCCGCTGCACGTCACCGGCAGCGGCGTCGCCTTCGGCAAGTCCGTCACGCGGTTCAAGTTCGTCGACGGCGGGGTGCTCGACGCCACGACGATCCCGCCGGAGCGGAAGTTCACGCCGCCCGGTTCCACGTCGAGCACCGGGCCCTCGCTCGACCCGACCACCAACCTGCTGACCGTCATGTACCACAAGGACGGGAAGCGGCACTTCACCCGGTACGACGCCACCCGCGCCGCCGCCGGCGACTGGACGCCCGTCGGCACGACCTTCGTCATGCCGGCCGGCGAGGACGTCACGCCGGCCGTGCCGTCCCCGTACCCGCTGGAGAAGACCCTGACCTCCCAGGGCTTCCAGACGCTGGGCGACGTGCTGTACGCGTACCACTGGGCGCCGTACGACGCGAAGACCTACCCGGAGACGGTGCCGAGCGCGTTCCCCGGCATCGCCTTCATGACCTCGTACGACTGGGCCACCGGGCAGCGCCTCGACCGCCAGGTCGTCACCGGCGCGGACGGCCTGGAGCGGCGCGAGCCGGAGGGCGTCGCCGTCGAGGTCGACCCGGCCACGCAGGAGACCCGGCTGCTGTTCGGGTTCAGCAACACCGTGCCCGGCACGACCGGTTCGCGGGACGTCACCGTCTGCTGGTACCCGACGAAGCCCGCCGTCGACGGCGTGAAGGTCCTGTCGGACTGGGAGGACCTCGCGCTCGCCGCCGGCGTCACCGCCGGCACCGAGCGCCCGCGCGGCCGGCTCGTCGCCCTCGCCGGCACCACCTACCTCCAGCTGCGCGGCACCCTGACCTGCTCGCTCACCGCGGACAGCAGGATCGCGACCCTGCCGCACCGGCTGCGCCCGACCCGGCAGACCCGGCAGAACGTGCCGCGGAACAACAACACCGGGCGGTGCGTCTGCCGCGTCGAGGCCAACGTCCGCGGGGAGCTGTGGGCGTACGGCGCCTACGCCGACAACGCGATCACCTGGATCGACCTGGACGGCGTCTCGGTCGCCTGGCGCTGACCCGCCCTCTCCCCCTCTCTTCGTCCCCACTTCACTCCGGAGGATCCCCTCATGACCCAGCAGTCGTCCTCGCCGTCGACCAGCCGCCGTTCCCTGCTCACCGCCGCGCTCGCGGCGCCCGTCGCCGCCGTCGGCGTCCCGCTCGCCACGGCCGCCCCGGCCGCCGCCGTGGACCCGGTCGACGGCTGCCAGACCGTCGTCGACTGGACCGACATCGTCCCCGCCGCCGGCGTCACCCCCGACGCCGGCGCCCCGCTCCAGGCCCGAGTCATCCGCCTCGCGGGCACCGAGTTCCTCCAGCTGCGCGGCCTCCTCACCTGCAACTTCACCGCCGACAGCACCCTCGGCACCCTGCCGGCCACGATCCGCCCGCCCAAGCTGACCCGCGGCGTCGTCCCCCGCAACAACAGCCAGGGCATCAACGCGGTCCGCGTCGAGGCCAACACCGCCGGCGCCCTCAAGGTCTACGGCCCCCAGTCGTCGAACCCCGTCACCTGGATCCAGCTCGACCCCTTCTCCTCCGTGATGCGCTGACCGGCGTCCGCCCCGGCGCTCACCCCGCCCGACCGTCGCCGAGGACGGCCGGGACGGGGCCGTCGGGGCGGACGGTGAGGCCGTAGGCGGTCCTCTCCGGGCGGGAGAGGAGGCGGGGGGCGGGGCCGGGGAGCAGGTGCTCGAGGAGGGTGGTGGTCTCCCGGAGGGCGAACTGGAGGCCCAGGCAGGCGCGGGGGCCGAGGCCGAACGGGAGGTAGGCGCCGGGGTGTCCGGGGCGGCGGCCCGGGGTGGTGAAGCGGGTGGGGTCGAAGCGCTCGGGTTCCGGCCAGAGACCGGGGTCGCGGTGGGTGAGGTAGGGGCAGACGAGCAGGTCGGTGCCGGCGGGGACCGCGTGTCCCGCGAGGGTGTCGGCCTCGGCGGCGTGCCGGGGCAGGATCCAGGCCGAGGGGTAGAGGCGGAGCGTCTCGTGGACGAGCGCCCGCACGGCCTGCCGCCGCTCGGGCGAACCGGCGGGCCCGGCGGCGAGGGCCTCCGCGCGGGCCTCGGGGTGCCGGTCGAGGAGGAGGTGCAGCCAGGTGAGGGTGGTGGCGGTGGTCTCGTGCCCGGCGACGAGGAGGGTGACGAGTTCGTCGCGGACCAGCCGGTCCGTGTACGCGGGGCGGGTCCCGGACGCCTCGACGAGGACGTGCAGCAGGCCGGGGCCGTCGGGCCCGGCGCCAGCCTCCCGGGCGGCGGCGACGGCCCGTTCGGCGACGGCGTCGATCCGGGCGATGTCGGCGGCGACGGCGCCCCGGGCGGCGACCCCGTCGGCGGGCAAGCCGGGCAGGACCGCCACCACCCGGGCGACGGCGTCGAGTTCGCGCTCGGTGTCCTGGTCGAGCGGGTGCCCGGTCAGGGCGCGCCAGATGGTGTCGAGGGCGAAGCGGCGCGTCTCCCCGCCGAGGTCGAACTCCTCGCCGGTACGGGCGTACGCCTCCCAGCGGGCGGCCGTCCCCCGTGCGGCGGCGGTGATCCGCGCCTCGTACCGGCGCATGCCGCGGCCGGTGAACTGGGCCTGGAGGACGCGCCGTTGACGCTGCCAGGCGTCGCCGGCGGCGGAGAGGACGCCGTCGCCGACGAGGATCCGGGCGCGGTGGGAGCGCTTGACGTACCGGTCGGGGTGGAGGGCGAGGACGTGCCGGACGGCGTCGGGGTCGGTGACGAGCACCGTGGGGGCGGCTCCGGGCGCGGGGCGGAACGCGCCGACTCCGCCGAGCCGTTCCCGTACGAGGCCGAGGAGGCCGGCCAGTTCGCCGCCCCCGGCGCGCCACCGCTCGACGAGCCCGGGCTCCAGTTCGGGGACGGGGCGGCCCGCCGGCTCCGACGCCTCCCGGGCGTCCAGGGGTGCGGGGTCGGCCACGGCGGTGCTCCTCTTCGGCGTCCGCACGCGCGCGTGCGGGGTGGCGGCGGTCGTCTCGCACTGTAGGGGCGCGGGGGCTCCGGACGGCACCCCGACTTCGCGCCTCCCGCCCGGTCGTGGCGCGAAGTGGGCGTTGCCCGGGGGTTGTTCGGGAGCGCGTCCGGGGTGCGGGCGGGGCTCGAACGGGCGCGTACGGGATCCGTCCCTTCCGTTGACGCGCCCGTGACGGTAAGGAAACCTTCCTGACCATGGGCCCGTCGGGGCCGCCGCCCAGCAGGAGGGAGACGCTCCACCATGCGCAGAGCGATATCGGCCGCGGTCGCGACAGCCGTCACCGGTCTGATCGCCGCGGGGGGCCCGGCCCCGCAGGCCCGGGCCTCGGCCCCCGCCCTCACCGCCTCGGTCACGCGGGCGAGCGTCTGGAGCACCGGGTACGGCGCCGACGTGACGGTGAGGAACGGCGGGGACGCTCCCGCGACCGGCTGGACGGTCGAGTTCGACCTGCCGGAGGGCACCACGGTCAGCAGCCACTGGTCGGCGACGAAGACCCTGAGCGGCCGGCACTACACCTTCACCAGCCTCTCCTGGAACGCCTCGATCGCGCCGGGCGCGACGCAGGGCTTCGGCTTCAACGCGAGCGGGCCCGGCCTCCCGTCCAACTGCACGGTCAACGGCGCCCCGTGCGACGGCGGTTCCCCCACGCCGACCCCGACGCCCACGCCCACACCGACGCCGACACCCACGCCGGCACCGACGCCGACGTCGTCTCCCACATCCACTCCCACGTCCGCTCCCACCCCCACCCCGACCGGCCCGCCCTCCGGTCCCGTCGTCGACGTGGCCACGGCGGCGGAGCTCCGGGCCGCGCTGGCCTCGGCGGTGCCGGGGCAGACCATCCGGATGGCGCCCGGCGAGTACCGGGGCTCCTTCATCGCCCAGCGGCCCGGCACGGCGGACCGGCCGGTCACGCTGACCGGCCCGCGGACGGCGGTGCTCGTCAACGACGGGCCGTCCGGCAGCGGACCCTCCTGCCCCGTGCCCACCGCCGGCTGGGACCCGGGCTACGGCCTGTGGCTGTACGGGGCCGCGTACTGGAACCTGGAGGGCTTCACCGTCCGGGACTCCAAGAAGGGCGTGGTCGTCGACGCCTCCCCGCACGTGACGGCGGACGGGCTGTACGTCCACCACGTCGAGGAGGAGGGCGTGCACTTCCGGCGGTCCTCGGCGGACGGCGTGCTCCGCGACTCGACGGTCGAGTCGACGGGCCTGGTCCAGCCGGGGTACGGCGAGGGCGTCTACATCGGCTCGGCCGGCTCGAACTGGGGCTGCCACGGCAACGAGGGCGGCGCCGACCGCTCGGACCGGGTGCTGGTGGAGAACAACCGGATCGGCCCGGACGTCGCCGCCGAGGCGATCGACGTGAAGGAGGGCACCTTCGGCGGCGTCGTCCGCGGCAACACCTTCGACGGGCGCGGGATCAGCGGGCAGAACTCGGCGGACTCGTGGATCGACGTGAAGGGCGTCGACTACCTCGTCGAGGGGAACACCGGCACCTTCGCCCCGCCGGGCACCTTCGCCAACGGGTACGAGACGCACAACCCGGTCACCACGCCGGCCTTCCCGAACGGCTGCGGCAACGTGTGGCGCGGCAACGACTCGGACCTGGGCGGGACGGGCGCGTACGCGATCCGGATCACCTCGACGTCGAAGTGCCCGGGCCGGCTCAACGTGGTGCACGCCTCGAACACGGTACGGGGCGCCACGAGCGGGCTCACCAACATCGCGGTCACTCCGTGAGGTCCGGCTCCCCGTAGGACTCGAACCAGTGGCTGTCGAAGTAACGGGCCGTGGAGAAGGGGTGGTGGGGGTCGGTGAGCAGGCGGTGGACGAACTCGGTGATCGTGCCGTCGAAGCGCCGCCAGGAGGCGAAGTCGTCCTCGGTCGTGAGGATCGGCCAGCGGTCCGGGTCGGTCCCCTCGGTGAGCCAGTAGAACGAGTCGGCCTGCTCGGTGTCGCCCCACTGGAGGAGCCCGCCGGGCGCCGGATAGGCCGTGTACGGCTTCCACAGGTCGCCGCCCCGGGTCCGCGCCCACTCGCCGAGCCACCGCGCGTGCTCGACGAGGTCCGCCCCGGGCTCGCGGGCACCGGGGACCTGGATCCGTAGGTAGCCGTCGAAGGCGCCCTCCCCGAAGACCTCGACGAGTTGCTTGTAGTCGACGGGGAGCGCCGTGCCGAGCCGGGCCTCGACGTCCGCCCAGTCGACCGCGTGGCGGGGCGCGGCGAGGTCCCGGCCGGTGGTCGCGACGATCCCGCCCAGCCAGGTGGACCCCTCCGGGACCTCCGCCGCCGGGCTCCGGCCCTCCGCGACCACCACCACGGGCTCGGGGCCCCGGCGGTGGTCGCGGACGGCGCCGAGGCCGATCCACCGTCCGCCGTGCGACCAGCCCCGCATCTCGACGATCCGGTCCCCGAAGGGGGTGAGCAGCGGCAGGCCGGTGAGGTCGGTGACGGTCGGGTCGGCGTACCCGTCGCGGGCGAGGCTCCGCGCCCGCCCGTGCCGCTCGACGAGGGCCCGCCGGAGCGCGTCGAGGGCGCCCTCCCCGGCCGGCGGCGCCAGACAGACGTGCCCGTCGGAGTGGCCCGGTTCCTGACACCGGAGCTCACCGGTGTCGGCCCAGGCCAGACGGCGCAGGAGGGCGAGGAGCTCGGGGAGTTCGAGCGGTTCGGGCGCTCCGAGCGGTTCGGGCGCTCCGGAGGGGCCGGGGAGGTCGGGGAGTTCGGGGAGTTCGGCGGGCTGGTTCGGCAGGTCCATGGCGGCATGGAAGCAGACGCCACCGACAGCTCCGCCCGGACCCCGCAGGGGTGGCGTACACGGACGGGCGGGTGACACGCGTGTGCGTCGGGCGTCCGTCCGCGTACGCCGGGCGGGGGCCGCCGGCCGGCACCCCGGCCACGAGACCGGACCGCCCCGCCCCTCCCCGCGGCCGCGCCTCGTCACCCTCCTCCCCCCTCACCGTCCCCCCTTCCTTCCCCGTCCCCGCTTCCCCGCGCCGGGCCATGGCGCGAAGCACTGAATGGTGGTTCACTTCATTCATGGCCTACCGCAAGACGCCCGCCGAGCTCCGCCGGCTCGAAGCGGCCCGCGAGCACCTGATCGCCTGCGCCACCTCGGTCGTCGCCGAGGTGGGCTGGTCCCAGGCGTCGGTGACCGCGGTCGCCGACGCCGCCGGGATCGCGGCGGGCTCGGTCTACCAGCACTTCCCCTCCAAGGCGGCGCTCGCCGTGGAGGTGTTCCGGCGCGCCGCCGGGCGCGAGGTGGAGGTGCTCGGCGAGGTGCTGGCCGCGCCGGGCGACCCGGTCGAGCGGCTGAGCCGCGGCGTCGAGGTCTTCGCGCGCCGGGCCCTGGAGAACCGCGGGCTCGCCCACGCCCTGCTCGCCGCGCCGGCCGAACCCGCCGTCGGCGCCGAGCGGTTGGAGTTCCGGCGCCGCTACCGCGCCCTCTTCGCCACGGTGGTGCGCGAGGGGATCGCGGAGGGGGCGCTGCCGGAGCAGAACGGCGAGATCACCGCCGCCGCGCTGACCGGCGCGGTCGGCGAGGTCCTGGTCGACCCGCTCGGCGCCGCCGACGGGACCGCCAGCGAGGCCCTCCTCGCCGAACTCGTCGCCATGGCCCTGCGCTGCGCCGGCGCCGCACCGCCGCCGTAGCCCCGCCGCCCGTCACCCGTCGCCCCGGGCCGCCGCACCCCGCCGCTTCGCCGCCCCGCCGCCGTACGCCGACGACTCCGCCCCGCCCCGCCTCGCCCCTGGAGCAGCCGCCATGACCACCGCAACCACCGCCACCGCCGCACCCCAGAGCCGTCCCGCCGCCGTGACGCACGAGGTCACCAACCAGGCCCCGCCGCTGACCGGTCACGACGCGGCGGCCGACCCGGTGCTGCTGGAGGGCGTCGAGCGGGAGGGGGCCGGGTGGCACCTGGAGGACCTGCACCGCCTCGGCCGGGTGGTCGCGAGCGAGGAGGCCCAGCGCTGGGCGGACCAGGCCAACCGCCACGAGCCGGAACTGCGCACCCACGACCGGTACGGGAACCGGATCGACGAGGTCGAGTTCCACCCGGCCTACCACCGGCTGATGGACCTGTCCGTGGGCGAGGGCCTCGCCGGCGCCGCCTGGGCCGACGACCGGCCCGGCGCCCACGTGGCGCGCGCCGCCGGCTTCATGCTCGCCGGCACGCTGGAAGCGGGCCACCTGTGCCCGGTCTCGATGACGTACGCGGTGGTCCCCGCGCTGCGCCACTCCCCCGAACTCGCCGGGATCTACGAGCCGTTGCTCACCAGCCGGTCGTACGACCCCGGGCTGCGCGCCCCGGCGGGGAAGCGGGGGCTGCTCGCCGGGATGGGCATGACCGAGAAGCAGGGCGGCAGCGACGTCCGCGCCAACACCACCACGGCGACGGAACACCCGGACGGCACCTGGCGGTTGCGCGGGCACAAGTGGTTCACCAGCGCGCCGATGAACGACCTCTTCCTGGTCCTCGCGCAGGCGCCGGGCGGCCTCTCCTGCTTCCTCGTCCCGCGCGTGCTGCCCGACGGCGGCCGCAACACCTTCCGGGTCCAGCGGCTCAAGGACAAGCTCGGCAACCGTTCCAACGCCAGCAGCGAGCCGGAGTTCGACGACACGGTCGCCTGGCTGGTCGGCGCCGAGGGCAAGGGCGTGCGGACCATCATCGACATGGTGACGATGACGCGCCTGGACTGCGTGCTCGGTTCCGCCGCCGGCATCCGGGGCGCGCTCGCCCAGGCCGCCCATCACGCCCGCCACCGCTCGGCGTTCGGCGCCAAGCTGATCGACCAGCCGCTGATGCGGAACGTCCTGGCCGACCTGGCGCTGGAGTCGGAGGCCGCCACCACCCTCGGCCTGCGACTGGCCGGCGCCGCCGACCGCGCCCGGCTCGGCGACGAACGGGAGCGGGCCTTCCTGCGCCTGGCCACCACCGTCGGGAAGTACTGGGTGTGCAAGCGGCAGCCCGCCGCCGTGGCCGAGGCGCTGGAATGCCTCGGCGGCAACGGCTATGACGAGGCGTCGGGCATGCCGCGGATGTACCGCGAGGCTCCGCTCAACAGCATCTGGGAGGGCTCGGGGAACGTCAGCGCCCTGGACCTGCTGCGCGCCCTGGCCCGCGAGCCGGAGGCGCTGGAGGCCTTCCGGGCGGAGATCGACGCGGCGGCCGGGGCCGACCGGCGGCTCGACGCGGCCTGGGCCGGGCTGCGGGACGAGCTGCGGCTCACCGAGGACGCCCCGCTGCGCGCCCGCCGGGTCGCCGAGCGGGCCGCGCTCGTGCTCCAGGGCTCGCTCCTGGTCCGGCACGCGCCGGCGGCGGTGGCCGACGCCTTCTGCGCGTCGCGGCTGGCCGGGGACCAGGGCCTCGCCTTCGGCACCCTCGCGCCCGCGACGGACTTCGCGGGGGTGCTGACGCGCCTCCCCGTGTGACGCGCCTCCCCGCGTGACGCGCCACCCCGTGCGACGGGCCTTTCCCCGGCCTCCCGGAAGGGCCGGGGAAGGTTTTCCGCGCGAAGGCGAATCCTTTCCGGGGCGCGCCGTCTCTTGTACGCGTACGGGCCGGCCGGACGGGCCGGCCCCACCGGAAGGAGACACCATGCTGGTCACCGCCCTCGTCGTCGTCGGAGTCGTGCTCGTCGGAGCGTGCGCGTGGCACCTCTCCCGGCGGTTCCGGAGCCGGGCCTGACCGGGTCCCGTCCGCCGGGAGCCCACGGAGCACGAGGAAGAGCACATGAACCGACCCTTCTCCTGGCCGGACGAGCGGCTGGTCAAGGCCGCCCAGGACGGCGACGTCGCCTCGCTCACCACCGTCGTCATGGAATCGCAGCCGCACGTGCGGAAGTTCGCCCTGTCGCTGTGCGCCTCCCCGCAGGACGCGGAGGACGCCGCGCAGGAGGCGCTGATCATCCTCTACCGGAAGATCGGCACCCTGCGGGCGACGGGGGCGCTCGCCTCGTGGATGTTCCGCATCGTGCGCAACGAGTGCCTCCGGCAGGTCCGGCTGCTCGTCGCGCGCGGCGAGGAACCGGCCGCGGCCGGCCCGGAGGCGGCCGCGGAGCCGTCCGCCGAGGAGGCGGTGCTGCACCGCCTGGAGGCGCGCCGGATCGCCGCCGCGGTCGGCGCCCTGCCGCGCGACCAGCGGCAGGTCCTGGTCATGCGGGACGTACAGGGGCTGCCCGGCAGGACCGTCGCCCGGACGCTGGGCCTGAGCGACGCGGCGATGAAGTCCCGCCTGCACCGGGCGCGCGCCGCCCTGCGGCACTCCCTGGCCGCCCTCGAAGAAGCCCCCGGCCCCGGCCCCGCACCCGCGCCCACCCCCGGGCCCGGCCTCGGCCCCGTACCCACCCCCGACCCCGCGCCCGTTCCCCGTCCCGACGAAGGAGACCCGCGACCGTGACCACCACACCCGCCCTCCCCGGCCTCACGTCCGCCCCCGGCGCCGTGCGGCCGCCCGCCCCGGGCCCGGACTTCTCCAGCAGATCCGTCCCGCGCCACCTGGCGCGCGGCGCCGTCGGCTTCGGGCTGCTCGCCGGCGCGATCGCCCTGGTGCCCGTCGCCGGACCGGCCTCCCTGCTGGCGGCCCCGCTGGCGCTGATCGCGTTCCGCGGCTGCCCCACCTGCTGGGTGGTCGGCCTGGCGCAGACCGTCTCCCGGGGCCGGCTGGAGCGCCGGTGCGAGGACGGCGTCTGCGTCCTCGCCAAGGCGGACCCGCACCCCACCCGTACGCCCGCCTCCGGCGTGAACCCGTAGGCCGGCGTGAGCCCGTAAGCCGGTGTGAACCCGTACGGCGTGCCCCCGCGCGCCGGCACGGCCCCGTTCACCCCCGTTCACCCCCGCTCGGCCCCCGCGCGCCGACGCCGTCCGTACCGGGTCACCAGCCGGCGCCGCCGCTCGCGGCGTTCGCGGGTGTGCCGGTCGAGCTCCTCCATGAGGCGGCGGCCCCGGTGCTCGGGGGCGAGTTCGTCGAGGACGCGGTCGATCTCGGCGAGCATCGCCCCGTACAACTGCCAGTGGCCCGGCTCCCGCAGGGCGAGGGCGAGCAGCAGTCCGGCGGTCCGGTCCCGGGAGGCGCGGGCGGTCCGCAGGTCGCCCGCGAGCCGGGTCTCGGCCTCCTCGGCGGCGGCGCTGCCGGGGGTGGTGACGAGCACGGCGTAGCTGACGAAGGCGTCCCCGGTGTGCCGTGCGGTCTCCTGGAGGGCGAGGGAGACCGGGCGGGGCAGCAGCTCCTCGCCGGCCCGCTGCTTCGCGAGGTCGGTGAGGGTGCGGGTGAGGACGCGGAGCACGACGGCGCAGATCTCCAGCGTGTCGAGCCCGGTGCGCAGCACGATCCGGTGCAGCAGTCCCTCCTTGACGCGCGGGTTGAACCGCAGGCTGTCCTCGGCCGTGCGCAGGGCGGCGTCGACGTCGGCCACGTCGTCGTCGAGCTGCCGCGCCTCGTACAGCCGGGCCGCCGCCCGCTCCACGGTGGGCGCCCCGGCGAACTCCTCCGCCACGTCGAGCGTCAGGCGCCGCATCCGCCGGGCGAGGTCGTCGATCGACTCGCCCGCCGTGTCCACCCACACGGGCGGCACGAGCAGCAGGTTGAAGAGCATGCCGACGACGGCGCCGATCAGGGTCTCCAGGACGCGGTCCCAGGCGGTGTCGGCGACCTGGGTGACGCCGAGGACGAGCATCGCGCTGATGGCGACCTCCGGGACGAACTCCTCGACCTTCACGAACCGGCCCACCACGAGGGAGGCCAGGATGATCAGGGCGAGGCTCCACCAGGAGAGCCCGACGAGGACGCTGAACGCGATGGCGATGAGCACGCCGACGACCACCGAGTTCACCCGGCGCAGACTGGTGGTGAGCGTCGAGTAGACGGTGACCTGCACGACGAGGAGCGCCGTCAGGGGTGCGGTGAGCGGCACCGGTTCGCTGCTGAGCCGGAGGGCGACGACGTACGAGAGGGTAGCCGCCGCCGTCGACCGGACGGCCTGGACGAAGAAGGGGTCGCGGCGCAGCCGTGCCATGCGTCCGCTGTCCCCGTCGGTCCGTCTGCTGCGTTGCGTCACGTGGGTCCTCGTCTCGCTCCCGGTCTCCCGCTCCGGCCGAGCGTGCCACTTCCCCCCGGCCACCGGCCCGCCCCACCGGGCCGTTCGGCGCGGGCTCACCCGGATGCGCCTGCCCGGGGCCGCGGATCCCACACGCGGCCCGCCCCGAGCGGCGCCTCCGGCGCACGGGAGTCCGGCGAGCGCTCCCGGGTCCCGGGAAGCGGGCCCGGGTCCCAGGAAGCGGGCCCGGGCCCCGGCGAGCGCTCCCGGGCCCCGGGGAGCGGGCCCGTCGCCCCTCCGGGACCGCCGACCCCCTCGGCGCCGGGCCCCGTCGCGTATCTGGTAGGAAACCTTCCTGTCCGCTAGCATCCCGGCAGCGGCTCGGCGCGGCGGCCCGTCCCCGGGACGTGACGCGCTCAGTGAGAGCTCTGACCCGGCCGCCGAGCACCGCCCCGCCGCGTGGCGCCCCGAACGCCACCCGGCCGGCCGCGCCGTACCGCACGGCGCGGCC